>JAYTIG010000511.1:0-3498 GCA_043731995.1 Hyphomicrobiales bacterium | reverse complement strand
CCTCATCCGGCACAGCTTCGGCGCTGCGCGATCTGGTCTTCAGCTTGGCAATATGGAACAACGCGTCTCCACGGTTCACGATTGGCAAATTTGTGCGGCCAATGACGATGCCACCGTCATCCGACACGATGGCTACTGGATTTTCCCCCAAAGGCCCCGTCACTGCCCCCAATTCTTCGCCTTTGCCAACCCGGTCACCAATGCGCCTCAAACTGTGCAAAATTCCCCCTTCAGGTGCACGCACCCAGCTGCTGGATGTTGAGTGAACCGGCAGCTGATGCGGTGGAATGGGCAATGCGTCTTCAATCATGCCCAGGTGCTTCAGAAGCCGCAGCGTCCCTTGTACGGCCATGTCAATGGCTGCATCATCAAAACGCAGGGCCTCACCACCCTCATAGAGTAGCATTTTCACGCCCGCTTTTGCGGCCGCCTGCCGCAAGCTGCCGTCGCGCAACTTGGCTGTAAGAACAACGCGCGGGCCAAAGGCATCGGCCATGCGCAATAATTCCTTGTCGTCCGGCGCCACGCGGATTTGTGGCAAGTTGGAACGGTGCAGGGCCGCCGTGTGATAATCCACACCAAACTGCGCGCGCGAAACCACTTCGCTGAAAAACAAATCAGCCAGCAACGAGGCCAGTGAGCCACGGTCTGAGCCTGGAAACGAGCGGTTGAGATCGCGCCTGTCGGGCATGTAGCGTGAGTGGTTGAGGAAGCCGAAGCTGTTGACAATGGGCGTTGCCAGCACAGTTCCCGCCAACGCGCGGCCCCGCAGAGCCACCAACACGCGCCGAACAATCTCAACTCCCAGAATCTCATCCCCATGCAGCGCGGCTGACATGAAGAAACATGGCCCGGCCCTCCGGCCATGAACCACGTGGACCGGCAGGTTCAGCCGCGTGGAATTGGCCAGAACCGAAACTTCAAGTTCAACCTTTTCAGTCAAGCCGGGTGCAATGGACACACCTGCAATTTCAAACGGCTTCATCCCTTGCCCCGCGTTCTTGTGAGGCCGGGGCGGAAGGCGCGTTCAAGAAATTCAATCATCGCCTTGGCGACATCCTTGCCGGAGGCTTGCTCTATGCCCTCAAGGCCGGGGGACGAGTTGACTTCCATCACCACGGGGCCACGTTTGGAACGCAACATGTCAACACCCGCCACATTCAGCCCCATGCTGTGCGCGGCTTTCAAGGCGGTGGCCTTTTCAGCGGCTGAAAGTTCAGTAATTGCAGCCGTGCCGCCACGATGCAGGTTGGAGCGGAAATCACCCTTTGGCCCGGTGCGTTCCATTGCCGCCACGATCTTGCGGCCCACCACAAAGGCACGAATGTCGTGCCCCTCCGCCTCGCTGATGAATTCCTGCACCAGAATGTTCACCGCCGCGCCATGAAAGGCCTCAACCACTGACTTGGCGGATTTTTGTGTTTCACCCAAAACCACACCAATGCCTTGCGTGCCTTCCAACAGCTTGATGACCACCGGTGCCCCGCCGACCAAATTGAGGATTTCCTCAGTGCGATTGGAATCATTGGCAAAGGCCGTCGCAGGCAAGCCCACACCGTCACGCGCGAGAAGTTGCAGTGAGCGCAGCTTGTCCCGGCTGCGACCAATGGCAACGCTTTCATTGAGTGGATAAACTCCCATCATCTCAAACTGACGCAAAACAGCCGTGCCATAAAAAGTGTGCGAGGCGGCGATGCGCGGAATCACCGCGTCAAAGCCTTCCAACTTCTCGCCCATATAGCGCAGCTCTGGCTTGAGTGAAGTGATGTTCATATAGCAGCGCAGATAATCCACCGGCACAATCTCGTGCCCTCGGCCCACCGCCGTATCCATGATGCGCTGATGCGAATAGAGCTTGGGATTGCGGGTGAGGAGTGCGATTTTCATGCTGTCACCTTGCGGCGGCTAAGAAGAAATGTGCGGCCCGCATGCACCAGAAAGCGCCCCTTTATGGCTTCTCGCCCCAGCAACATCGGAACTCCCATGTCGGCCCTGTCGGTGAGTGTAATATAGGCTGCAAACCGAAACGCACCCAGTTGGATTTCTGTTTCAATAACCGCCCGCAGTTCACTCATGCCATTGGAGCTCTTGATGCGCTTCAAATCAGCCAGCCGGGCCAGGCAGGCCTTGCGCCTCCCGCCAAGCTCAATGGTGAACTGCACCCGCCGACCGATAATCGATATGCTCTCAGCATGAAGTGCCGCAGAGCGGGCACCCGTGTCAATCTTGCTGACAAGCTTGCCCGGCCCAAGCTGGGGCAGGCCAATATCCTCTTTCCAGCCAATGAGAGGCAGGAGTTGCGATGTGGGTCGAAGCGCCATCATGATTGTTCTTTAACCCACTCCGCTGCGCCTTGCATCCAAGAAGGCAAGAGCCAGGCAGCCAGTCAGAACAATTGCTGCGCCAAGCACCAACGCACCACCAATGCCATAGAAGGCCCCAATGCCCGCAAAAACCGCAGCGCCAAGGCCGCGCGAAATCAGCGAGACAATGGACAACAGCGAACTGCCCAGGCCTGGCCTGTCAGGCAGGAGGTTCTGCGCGTAAGTAATGTGCTGGGTGAGCAAAACGGCATTGCCAATGGAGTTAAGCACCGCAAGGGCATAAAGCAGCCCGGTGCCATTGGCCATAGTCAGCGCCAGCAAGAAGCCAGCATGAATGACGCCGCCACCCACAATCACCTGCCAGATGGGCAGGCGGCGTGCCGCCGTCCCCACGCCCAGCATGATGGGTATTTCCAGCGCCGCCACCAAGCCCGAAAGCCAGCCAATATCTGCAGTACTGCCGCCCAGCTTCAGGCTGATCAGCAATGGAAGCGAATAGGCAATCACGCTATGGGCGCTGTTGATCAATGAAAGCGCCACCAGCCGCACCAAGCGTCCAACATGGAAGACGAGCCCGGCAGCTTCGCCCAGATTCGCGGTAGGCGACGTTCCTGACGAGGCACTTCCCGGAATGCTCGGGCCCTTGCGCCAATAGTACAAAAAGCAAAGTGCGAAAGCCAATGCAGCAACTGCATAGCAATCTGAAACATTGCGCCGCGTGGCAATGAACAGGCCCACCAGGCCCGGCACCACGATCCAGGATATCGCATAGAAACTGCGTATGGGCAGCATTCACCGAGCCAGCCTCCCGCGGGCCAAGCTCATTGGTGATGCTGCGCACCGTGCCAAACAGCAAGGCATAGGCGCTGTTGGAAAAAGGAGTGATCAGCACCATGCAGAATATGAATGTTTCCAGCCTGGGCCAAAGTGCAAAGCTGCCAAAGCCCACAACACCTGCGGCAAGACACAGCAACACCGCCGTCTTGCGATCCCGCGCAAGATCCGAAAGATAGCCCAAAACCAGATTGCCCATCATGCCCGCAAAGCCGATGGCAAAGATCAGCAGGCCAAATTGCCGCTCGCTCATGCCCAGTTGCTGCGTGCCAATCAGGCTTTGATAGGGAAACGTTGACGCATAGGTAAATCCCAGCAACACCAGTGCGATGGCGACGGC
>JAYTIG010000510.1:0-3504 GCA_043731995.1 Hyphomicrobiales bacterium | reverse complement strand
TCGCTTTCTGCCGCTGCACTGGCCAGCCCGCCGGCCTGGGATCGTTCGCGCGCCGCCGTGGTGTTTGATGATCATTCCAAAGAGATCGTCCATGCCTTCAAATATGGTGACAGGGCCGAGGCCGGGCAGTTCATGGCGCGGATGATGGCGCGGGCTGGCCGCAAGCTGGTGGCGGAGGCCGACATGCTGGTGCCGGTTCCTTTACATTGGACGCGGCTGTGGAAGCGGCGCTTCAATCAGGCCGGTTATCTGGCCAATGCCATCGCCAGCGCGGCGGTGAAGCCCTCTGAGCCCATGCTGCTCAAGCGCCTGCGGGCCACGTCGCAACAGGTGGGGCTGGACGCCGAGGCCCGGCGGAAGAACATGCGCAAGGCCTTCGGGCTTTCGAGCGGCGCGGCGGAAAAGATCAAGGGCAAGGCCGTGCTACTGGTTGATGACGTGCGCACCACGGGGGCCACGCTTTCGGCCTGCGTTGAGGTGCTGAAAAGGGGCGGTGCAGCGCGGGTGGATGTGTTGAGCTTTGCCCTTGTGGATGCGCCTTTCCGGCCTCATATTAAGGAGCATCATGGCTGATATTACGATTTATACCACTGAGTATTGCGGTTTCTGCCGCCGCGCCAAGGCGCTGCTGGACGAGAAGGGCGCAGGCTACAATGAAATTGATGTAACTTATGACCCTGGCAAGCGGGCCGAGATGGCTGCCCGCTCTGGCGGGGACCGCAAGGTGCCGCAAGTTTTTATTGCCGAAACGCATGTGGGTGGTTGCGAAGAACTCTATGCGCTGGAGCAGATGGGCGGGCTAGACCCGCTTTTGGCCCGCGCATGAGCTTCAAAGCTGGTGTTGTTCAACTCCGTTCCGGAACTGATGAGGCAAAGAACCTGGCGGCGGCCTCTGCGCTGATCCGCGCGGCGGCGGGCCAGGGTGCAGACTTCATCTCCACACCAGAGATCACCAATCTGTTTGAGCCAGACCGCAAGGCCATGCAGGCCAAGATCACGCGGCAGCAAGACAGTATCTCCGTGCGCGGATTTTCTGATCTGGCCAAAGAGCTGAAGCGCTGGCTGCATATCGGCTCACTTGCGCTGAAGGCGGAAGACGGCAAGGTATTGAACCGCACGCTGCTGTTTGCACCGGATGGTTCTATCGCCGCAGCCTATAACAAGATCCACCTGTATGATGTTGATCTGCCGAATGGCGACCGATACCGCGAGAGTGATGTGTATCAGGCGGGCGCGGAGGCGGTGACGGTTGATCTGCCCTTCTGCAATTTGGGTCTCTCCATTTGTTATGATGTGCGCTTTCCGCTTTTGCATCACGCGCTGGCGCAGGCCGGAGCCAATGTGATTGTGACGCCTGCAGCCTTCACCGTGCCCACGGGCAAGGCACACTGGCATGTGTTGCAGCGGGCCCGTGCCATTGAAACGGGCAGCTTTGTGATCACTGCCGCGCAAGGCGGTGACCACCGGAATGGCCGTTTCACCTATGGGCATTCCCTTGTGGTGAACCCCTGGGGCGAAGTGATTGCGGAATTGGCCCATGATGAACCCGGCGTGTTGCTGGCCGAGATTGATGTGGCCCAGGCTGCAGATGCGCGGGCCCGCATTCCAGCACTGGCCAACACGCGCACATTTGCCTTGCGGCATGTCAAACCAGATACCATATCAGTGCCATGATCCATTACGACCTTCAATGCGAGAAGGGCCATCTGTTTGATGGCTGGTTTCAATCGAGCGCGGCTTACGACAAGCAGGCCGGGGCCGGGCTAGTGGAATGCACGGTTTGTGGTTCGGCGAAAATTGAAAAACAGTTGATGGCGCCGGGCATTCCGGCCAAGTCGAACAAGAAGTCAGACGCCGTGCCGATGCACGCCGGCCCCGCCGACCCACGCATGGCGCAGATGATGCAAATGATGCGGGATTACCGCAAACATGTGGAATCCAATTCCGAAGATGTGGGCCCGCGCTTTGCCGAAGAGGCCCGCAAGATTCACTACAAAGAAACCGAGGAGCGCGGCATCCGCGGCCAGGCCACGCGCGATGAGGCCATTGAGCTGTTGGAAGAAGGCATTGAGGTTCACCCGCTGCCGGAGTTGCCGGAAAAGGGGAATTGAGGCGCTTGAAGTTGGTGGCAAGAATTGCTACCATGACCCAATGAGCACTGTAGAAAAAATCAGCATCGCACTTCCCCGCAAAATGGCAGCTTCACTTAAGAAGGTTGTCAAGGCGGGAAGTTACTCTTCAACCAGTGAAATCATCCGCGAGGCCCTGCGTGATTGGGAGGTCAAGCAGGAGGAAAGACGTGCGGTTATCGAGAAATATCGAAAGCTGGTGCAAGATGGGATCGAAAGTGGCCCCGGTCGTTTCAATTCAATGGATGAGCTTATTTCCGAAGCCAAGCGCACTCATATGCCACGTAAAAAGATGGCTTGATGACAAGTTATAGAGTGAAACTTTCGCATTTGGCAGAGAGGGACTTGATTGGTATTTGGCACTTGATCGCTGACCACGACGCGGCAAATGCCACCAAGTTCTTGCATGTTCTTGATGTCCGAATCTCTTCACTGAACGATTTTCCCGATCGGGTGCTGCCAGGCCTGAGTTTGGGCGCGGTGTCAGGGTTTTGATAGAAGGCAACTACCTGATTTTTTATCGCAAAATAAAAGCCAATGTTGAAGTCTTGCGGGTGGTTCATGGCGCGATGGATTTGGAAAAGTTGAGCTTGATCTAAGTGCGTCGCCCCACCACCATGTAGTTCACGCTCATATCCTTCGCGGCGCGCCATTCTCCGGCGAGGGGGCGGTAGGTGACGCCGCTTTCGGCCTGCACGGGTGTGCTGTTGTTGGCCAGCCACTCCTTCAACTCGGCAGGGGTGATGAACTTTTCCCACTCATGCGTGCCTTTGGGCAGCCAGCCCAGCACATATTCTGCGCCGATGATGGCGAGGCCGAAGCTTTTCAACGTGCGGTTCAGCGTGGCCACGAACATCAAGCCGCCAGGCTTCAGCATGTCACAGCAGGACTTCACGAAGAACTGCGGCATGCCGACGTGTTCGATCACTTCCATATTCAGGATCACATCAAACTTCTCGCCAGCCTCGGCCAAATCCTCGGCCTTGCCCACGCGGTAGTCGATGGGCAATTCCATCTCGCCTGCATGAACCTGCGCAGTGCGAATGTTTTTTTCGGATGGGTCAACGCCCACAACCGTTGCCCCCAGCCGCGCCATGGGCTCACACAGCAGGCCGCCGCCGCAGCCGATGTCCAAGAAGCGCAAGCCCTTGAAGGGCTGGCGCGTCATCGGGTCCAGCCCCAGCCTCGCGCAGGCTTGTTCCTTGATCCAGGCGAGGCGCACGGGGTTGAATTTGTGCAGCACGCCCATTTTCCCCGCAGGGGTCCACCACTCGGGGGCCAGCTTGGAGAATTTCTCAACTTCAGCGGCGTCGAGTGTTGATAAGGGTGCAGATGTATGCATTGTCATAATCAGGATTCGGCCAAATTTTCCCGT
>JAYTIG010000509.1:0-1219 GCA_043731995.1 Hyphomicrobiales bacterium | reverse complement strand
GGGAGAGGTTATTGCGCGGATAAACGAATGGTTGGCCAATGTGGTATTTGTAGGCCATGGCCGCAATCGTAGGCAGCTTGGCAATCATCCGGTGCGCGGCGATTTCGCGCTGGCGCGGATCATGAATATCCGTCGAGTCATGATAGAATGCAGACATGGCACCCACGACTGCGACCATCACCGACATCGGATGCGCATCGCGGCGGAAGCCCTGATAAAAGCGGATCATCTGCTCATGCACCATGGTATGGTGCGTAATGGTGTTTACAAAAGTCTCGCGCTGAGAGGAAGTCGGCAGTTCGCCGTAGAGCAGAAGATAGCAGCTTTCGAGAAAATCTCCCTCGATTGCAAGTTGTTCGATCGGGTAGCCGCGATAGAGCAACACGCCTTCATCACCATCAATGTAAGTGATGGAGGATTTGCAGGAGGCCGTGGATGAGAAGCCCGGATCGAAGGTGAACATGCCTGATTGGGCATAGAGCTTGCCAATATCCACCACCTCCGGCCCGATTGTGCCTTTCAACACCGGCAGTTCAAGATCCTTGCCTTCAACATTGAGCTTCGCGCCTTCGGCCATGTGATCCTCCTTCGAATTCATAAAACTCTACCGCAGCGCAACAGATTGGTCAATATTGCTGCCCTATCACAACTGCGTGTCGGGCTGTGACAATCCACCTTAACCCATCTGGTCGGCAATGCGGCCCAAAGCCTCGTCCCGGCCCAGAACCACCAGCACATCAAAGATACCCGGCGAAGTTGACGTTCCTGTGAGCGCGGCACGCAAGGGCTGGGCAAATTTGCCAAGCTTGACTCCCGTGGTCTCGGCATGTGCTTTCACCGCATTTTCCAATGCAGCGGCCTGCCAATCAATGACCGCACAAAGCAATGGGTGAAGTGCCTTCAATGCAGCCTTGCCCTCGTCATTGAGCAAGGCCTTGGCCTTGTCGTCCAATGCCAGGGGCCGGGCGGTGAACAAATACGCTGCACTTGCCTTCAGTTCCACCAAAGTCTTGGCCCGGTCCTTGAGGCCCGGCATGGCAGCAAGGAGTTGCGCCTTCTTGGCCACATCAATGCGCGCCAGAAGCTCAGGCCCGCTTTCAACATGTGGCAGGAAGTCCATGAAAGCCTCCAGCAGATCAGCATCGGGCATTTGCCTGATGTAATGTCCGTTCAAATTCTCCAGCTTGGCGAAATCAAAACGTGCCGGAGATTTGCCAAT
>JAYTIG010000508.1:0-1220 GCA_043731995.1 Hyphomicrobiales bacterium | reverse complement strand
CAATGTCATGGCCTGCCGCCGCGAGATCCAGCGCCAATTGCCGGCCAACGCGCTTTCCAGCACCTGTGATCAATATGCGTCCCATCAAGCCGCCTTCGGCATCAGGATCACATAGTGCTTTTTCACCTTGCGCACCGTTTCCCATGTGCCTTTGAAACCGGCCGGAATGATAAAGGCATCGCCTTTGGAAAGCCGCCAACTCTTGCCATCATCGCGCGTCAACACGGCTTCGCCCTGAATGAAATGGCAGAATTCCCACTCGTCATAAGAAACTTTCACCGTGCCTTTGGAGGATTCCCAAATGCCGCAATAGAGCCGATCATCTTCACCGGTGAAAGCATTCCACGTTTGGGTGACAGGATTGCCCTTCACCAGTTTTTCCGGCGGTGTCTTGGCCACAGCCACCTTCGGTGCGCCCGCGCCGGATGATGTGACGAGAATTAAGTCTGTGCTCATAAACCTGTGCTTTCAAAATAGTTGAGAAGATCGGCCTTCGTGGCACAGAAATCTCCTGCAATCCAATAATCTTCAATCTGCTGCAGCAATTGGCCAAGGCGCGGGCCGGGGGCGATGCCTCTTTCCAGAAAGTCCTTGCCTGTCAGCGGAAATACCGGCGCTTGCCAGCGCGATGGTAGTTTCAACAGCTTGGCCCATGCCCTGTCGCCCAGGGCTGCGCGTGACTGCGCCAAGGACAAAAGCGCCGCGTCAGCAAAACAATGAGGCCCCAGCTGGTAGAGCAGCGCACGCTGCTCCTTCTCACGCAATGTGGGCGCAAGTTTTGGCGCGGCCTTTAGTGCGGCCAACCGTGCGGCCTCATCGTTTGAAAGGCGCAAACTGTCTTTCAGGGCAGCAGGTTCTTTGGCCATGGCATAGAGCCGCAAGATTGGATCGAGCGGCAGGCGCGACAACACGCGCCACTGATCAACAGTGGGGAGAATTTTCTTGAGGATGCCGGTTTCAGCCATCACCTTCAATGTTTCAACGGCGCGCGGTGCCACCAGCAGCTTTAACAACTCCTGCCGTTTGCGCTCCGCCGAGATGCCGTCGAGTCCGGCACGCAGACGCTTGCAGGCGGCCAAACCCACGGCATCCGGCTTGCCTTTTCCGTAAGCCGCATGAAAGCGAAAGAAGCGCAGAATGCGCAAATAGTCTTCCTTGATACGCTCGGCAGGCACCCCGACGAACTTGACCTTCTTTTTCAAGATATCTGCATAACCGTT
>JAYTIG010000507.1:0-1221 GCA_043731995.1 Hyphomicrobiales bacterium | reverse complement strand
AAACCCGTTGCTTCCACAAGGCCCAAGGCGCCATCAACCTTGCGGTGCACGTCAGCGCCATGAAACGGTAGCCCAAGTTTTTCACCGCGCACGATGCCAGCCACAATATCCCAGCCACGCAGGCGATTGCCCTGCAAACTGCTGCGGGACTGAGGCATGTAGCCGATCTGCGGATTTCCCCTTTTGGCTGACGCACCAAATACTCGAATGGAGCCACGCTCCGCCTGCAATGTGCCAAGGATGGCGCGGAGCAAGGTTGTCTTGCCTGCACCATTGGCACCAAGAAGGCCCACAAATTCACTGCCGCCGATTTCAAAATTCATGCCGCGCAGAATCTCACGGCCCGCCAGCGCCAGCGAAACATTGCCGAAAACAACGCTGGCTTCTTGCATGGCCATCAAATGCCGCCTCCCAGCGCCTTTGCCACTGCCGCAATTTCATCTCCCAACCATTGCTGATAGGTCACCTTCTCCGGCATGGTTTCAGTGACGGCCACAACAGGAATGTCTTGCGTGTGGGCAAGCGCCAGAAACTTGTCGGCCATGGGGTCAGTCGCCTGCTTGTTGTAGATGAGAAGCTTGACGGCCTTCTGTTTCAAATCATCTTCAAAACGTGCCACATCAGAAAATGATGGCTCGGTGTCGTTCATCACAGCCAGCTGAAATTCCTTCTCCTGCACGGCAAGTCCCATGGCTTCCAACATGTAGCCAAAAACCGGTTCGGTCGCGGCAACGCGAACGGCCGTGTGCGCCCTGGCAATTTCATCCACCTTGGTTGCGAGTTGATCCAGGCTCTGATTGAAGGCCGCGTCATTGGATTTGAATTTTTCCGCCAGCTCTGGTGTGGACTCAGCCAGCTTCTCGGCGATCGCCTTGCCAACAAGCCTGCTGACTTTGAGGTCATACCAAAGATGTGGATTGTCACCCGCTTTGCGGCCAGCAAGTTCACCGGCCGAAATCACATGTCGCGCCGGGTTGGGCGAAGCCGACAGGAGCTTTTCCATCCAAGGGTCATAGTCAACACCATTGAGGATCACCAGGTCGGCGCCGGCAACATCGCGCGCCAGCGACGGAGTGACCTCGAACAGATGCGGATCTTGCGCTGGATTATTCAAAACGCTTTTCACTTCCACATCTGCGCCGCCAATCTGGCTGGCAATGTCGCCATAGAAATTTTCTGCCGCCAAAACCTTCAGCGGTGCTGCCGAAGCAGCAGCAGACA
>JAYTIG010000506.1:0-3510 GCA_043731995.1 Hyphomicrobiales bacterium | reverse complement strand
CTTTCAGCTCGATCTCGTCGCCCAGCGGCGTTGAGGTGCCATGGGCATTCACATAGTCAATATCAGTGGCATCAATTTGCGCGCGGCGCAGGGCCGCTTGCATGCAGCGATAGGCGCCATCGCCATCCTCGCTGGGGGCTGTGACATGATAGGCGTCGCCTGACATGCCATAGCCGATCACTTCAGCATAAATCTTGGCACCGCGCGCCTTGGCGTGTTCGAGGGATTCCAAAACCACAACACCAGCACCCTCGCCCATCACGAAGCCATCGCGGTCATTGTCGTAAGGCCGCGAAGCCTTTTTGGGCGCGTCATTGAAATTGTGAGACAGCGCCTTACAGGCAATAAAGCCTGCGATGCCCAAGCGGCTGATGCAAGCCTCCGCACCGCCTGCAAACATCACGTCGGCATCATCCATCATGATGATGCGCGCGGCGTCACCGATGGCATGTGAGCCGGTGGAACAGGCAGTAACAACTGCGCTGTTCGGGCCTTTGAGGCCGAGGTTGATTGAAATGAGTCCTGAAGCCAGATTGATCAGTGAGCCCGGTATGAAGAAAGGCGAAATGCGGCGCGGGCCTTTTTCTTTGAGAAGCAGCGAGGTTTCATAAATCGAAGGCAGGCCGCCAATGCCGGAACCGACGAGAACGCCAGAACGGTAGGCCTCATCCTGCGTCTTGATCTCAAGGCCTGAATCTTTCATTGCCTGTTTGGCTGCAGCAAGGGCAAATTGGATAAAGTCGTCAAAGCGGCGCTGGTCTTTCGGGTCAACCCATTGGTCGACATTGAAAGTGCCATCTGTTCCGTCGCCGCGCTTCACCTCAAAGGCAATTCGGGTGGAAAGATCAGAGGCATCGAAACGAGTGATGGGGCCTGCGCCCGATTCGCCAGCCGTGATGTTTTTCCAAGTGCTATCGACATTGCCACCAAGTGGCGACACCATGCCCAAACCAGTGATGACTACACGCTTCATTCGTCGCCTCGCTCAATTGCCCGCTTGTAAAGGATAGTCATTTGGGGCCAAAAGCTGATATTTCCAATAGCACACACAAAAACGCGGGGTAACAGGCTTGCCTGACCCCGCGTCTGAATTTTCCAGCCCAATCGGCTCAGGCCTTCTGGGCCTTTTCGATGAACTTCACAGCGTCGCCAACCGTTTGGATGGTTTCAGCGGCGTCATCGGGAATTTCGATGCCGAATTCTTCCTCAAATGCCATTACAAGTTCAACCGTGTCCAAGCTGTCGGCACCCAGATCATCAATGAAGCTGGCCTCAGGCTTCACCTTGTCGGCATCAACGCCGAGGTGCTTTACAACAATGTTTTTCACGCGGTCAGCGATATCGCTCATGTTTCTATCCTTGGTTAAGCTTGTAACGAAAGCCTGCCGGGCAAGGAACACCACGCCCCCTCTTGGCCTGCTTTAAAGGCGTTACTAGCACATAAATGTGACACGTCAAAAGCGGGAAATTTCCGTTGTCATTTCAATACAATCATGGGTTAGTGCGGCTTTGGCACAGGCTTTCGCCTACACCATCGCCATGCCGCCGTTCACGTGCAAGGTTTGGCCGGTGACATAGCCAGCTTCCTGCGATGCGAGATAGACAACAGCTGACGCGATATCGGCTGGCCCGCCCATGCGGCCGGCCGGAATGCGGCTGAGAATTACCTCTTTCTGTTTCTCATTCAGCGCATCGGTCATTGGCGTTGCGATGAAGCCGGGGGCGATGCAATTCACTGTCACATTGCGCGAAGCGAGTTCCTGCGCCAGCGATTTGGTCATGCCAATCAATCCCGCCTTGGAGGCCACATAGTTGGCCTGGCCGGGATTGCCAGTCACACCCACAATCGAAGTGATGTTAATGATGCGGCCCCAACGCTTTTTCATCATCAGCCTCATGGCGGCGCGCGAGAGGCGGAAATTGGCTGTTAGATTGACGTCAATCACGCTTTGCCAATCCTCATCCTTCATGCGCATCGCAAGACCATCCTTGGTGATGCCGGCATTATTGACGAGAATGTCGAGGCCGCCCAAAGCAGCTTCTGCGGCGGGCACAAGCTTTTCCACATCTTCGGCGCTGGAGAGATTGCACGGTAAAATGTGAACGCCTTCACCGATTTCAGCCTTCAACTGCTGCAGCACCTCAACACGCGTGCCCGAGATGGCGATGGCTGCACCCGCTTCGTAAAGCGCCTTGGCGATGGCGGCGCCGATGCCGCCTGATGCGCCAGTGATGAGTGCGGTTTTTCCGGTGAGTGAGAACATGGTGGAAATCCTTTTCGAGTCAGAATGGCAACTGGCTAACCAATATTAGCTTCGTCACCCCTGCGAAGGCAGGGGCCAGCTAGCCACTGGCTTCGGCGCCTGTGGCTAGCTGGATCCCCGCCTGCGCGGGGATGACGATCAAGTCGAAAGTTGGGCCGCGATCGCAGCGATTTCATCCGGCGTTCCACAGGACAAGGCAGTGGCTTCAGGCGCATTCTTTTTTGCGAGTCCTGTCAATACTTTGCCACTGCCTGTTTCAACAAACACTTTAACACCTTGACTGACCATAAACCCCACGCATTCGCGCCAGCGCACGGTGCCTGTCACCTGCTCCACCAGCCTCTGGCGGATGGCCACAGGGTCACTCAGGGGTGCTGCCAGCACATTGGCGACAACCGGCACAACAGGGGCTTTCATTTCAACTCTTGAAAGGGCCTCAGCCATGGCGTCAGCGGCGGGCTGCATCAGTGCGCAATGGAATGGCGCGGAGACGGGCAGCAGAATGGCGCGCTTGGCACCCTTGGCTTTGGCCAATTCACAAGCGCGGTCCACCGCTGCCTTGGTGCCCGAGATCACCACCTGGCCATCAGAATTGTCATTGGCGGCCTGACACACATCGCCTTGCGCCGCTTCGGCGGCCAAGGCTGATGCGGTTGCAAAGTCGAGGCCTAGCAAAGCTGCCATGGCTCCCTGCCCCACGGGCACGGCAGCTTGCATGGCCTTGCCGCGAATCTTGAGCAAGCGGGCCGTGTCAGCCAGGGAGAATGTGCCCGCCGCCGCAAGGGCTGAATATTCACCCAAACTATGGCCCGCAACGAATTTGGCGTGAGACGCCAGCGTCACCGCGTGTTCAGCTTCCAACACGCGCATCACGGCCATGGAAACAGCCATCAAGGCGGGCTGGGCATTTTCCGTCAGAGTCAGTTCCGTTTCCGGCCCTTCCCACATGATGGCGGAAAGCTTCTCGCCCAAGGCGGCATCCACCTCGCCAAACACCGCGCGCGCGGCGGGAAAGGCTTCGGCCAAAGCCTTGCCCATGCCGATGGCCTGGCTGCCCTGGCCCGGAAATACAAATGCTGTTGCCATATCAAACCTCTGAATTCACGCGCCACAGGCCTTCCAAGAGTCTGGGCTCAGAGTCAAGGGGAGGCGAGGCAACTTTGACAATGAACGTGTCACGAAGGGCACGGCCTTAAACCACCGTTAACACCCCTTGGCCCAATAGAACGCTCAGGTGTTATGAGCA
>JAYTIG010000505.1:0-9159 GCA_043731995.1 Hyphomicrobiales bacterium | reverse complement strand
CAGATAACGCGAGACGCGTGGCATGTGCTGCAGATATTGCGGCTTGCCATCACGCATATTCAGGCGCGCAAAAATGCCAAGAATTTTGGTGGCACGTTGTGCGCCCAGAATGGCATAGGCCTGTGCGAATTCTGCCTCGTCAAAGGGGCCTCGGGTGTGGCGCAGATTGACATAATGGGCATAGAGCCGGTCGGCGAACGCAAAGTCGATATCGGTGCGGGCATCTTGCAACATGGAGGCCAGATCATAGGCCGGATGACCCAAGAGTGCATCCTGCGTATCAATCAACCCCACCCGCTTCAGGCCTTCGCGCGCGGGCAGCCAGAGCAGATTTGGCGAGTGATAGTCACGTAGAACCCAAACAGGTTTTTCAGCCACGGTGAGCGGCAAGATTTTGACCCAGGCGCTGGCAAAGCTTTCATTGAGCTGAGCAGGCGCTTCTGCCTTGTGCGCATGGCGATGAAACCAAGAGGGCAGAAGATCAACTTCAATGAGTTGTGCCTCGGCATCATAGGCAGGAAGCGCATAGAGGCTGCCATCACGGTTCTTCACTTGATGTGGCCAGGGCTGGGCCGCCATTTCGGCGAGAACTTCAACAGCGGCCTGCATGGGTACCTCCATGTGGTCGCCGCGCTTGAACATGGTGAAAAAAACATCGTGACCCAGATTTTCGATCAGGGCAAATCCGCGTTGCAAATCATAGGCATAGATTTCCGGCGCTCCAAATCCGCGTTGCAAAAGGCCATCATTGATGGCCACCACAGCTGGCAGACCTTCAGCCAGATGGGCGATGGCACTGTAGGGCTTGCCATCTTTCACGGGCGGACCATCGGCACGTTGCGGCATGTCCATCAGGATCACATCGCGGCCCCTCAACTTCACGCTTTCATAGCGGCGAGATGAGGCATCACCTTCGAGAACCTGGCGCGCTGCAGGATCCACACCATGTGCCTTGAGAAAGGTTTCAATTTCAGTATTGCGTTTCAATGCGGAAATCCAAGCGCCAGAAGCTTCGATTTTGATTTCCCTTGTATCGCCGCTGCCAGAAAATTCCAGCGAGAGTTTATCTGCTGCAATCGCCTCTGCGGTCGGTGTTGGCCATTCGATAAGAAGCATGTGCGTCTTGGTCAGCTCAGCCAAACCCAACTCATCAATCTCAGCTTCGGCACGCAATCGATAGAGATCGACATGGGCCACGGGCAGGCGCGTGTTGTCGTAGGTCTGAATTAGCGCGAAAGAAGGGCTGGGCACATCA
Source organism: Hyphomicrobiales bacterium (assembly GCA_043731995.1). GTDB lineage: Bacteria > Pseudomonadota > Alphaproteobacteria > Rhizobiales > Aestuariivirgaceae > Aestuariivirga. The sequence continues at coordinate 7,904 of JAYTIG010000505.1, read as the reverse complement.
AATTCGGCATTTTCCTGTGCCAAGGCCTTGATGAAAGCGCGGGCGAAAGTGGATTTGCCGGAACCCAAATCACCCTTTAGCAAAACTGCAAAGCCAGGTTTTGCAAAGAGTGAAAGCGCTTTGGCCAAACCTTCGGTTTCTTGTTGCGAGCCCGCGTTGAAATTCATGGCTCAAGCCGCGGTAGATGCAAGGAAGGCGCGCGCGGCTTTGGCAGGCCCGCCAAGGGGCAAGGTACAAACTACAGTGGTGCCCTGATCCAGTTTGGATACCAAAGCAACTTTGCCACCGTGAAGTTCTGTGAAGCTTTTCACCAGTGCCAAGCCGAGGCCCGGCCCGCGATGGCTGCCTTGCACAGGCTTTGACTGGAAGCGGTCAAAGGCCTTGCGCTGGAATTCGGGATCAATGCCTCGCCCGGAATCGGCTACCCAGATTTGCAGGTTCTCGCCCTGTTTGCGCGCACCCATGCGGATCTTGCTGCCGGGTGGTGAGAACCCAACCGCATTGGACAACAGGTTACTCAGGATCTGTTCAAGCCTGTCAGGATCACCAGTGATGGTTGAGACATCAGAGGCGACTTCAATTGAGAGTTCAAGCTGGCGCCTTTCCAGCGTGATCACAAACTTGCCGGCTGTGCGCTCCAAGAGCTCGGCCACATCAAATTGCGTGAGCTTCAATTCCATCTGGCCTGCGTCAATGGCGGAGAGATCAATGATCGCATTGATAATGGACTTCAAATCCTCCGAAGATTTGCGGATGGCCTGCATATATTCGGCTTGCTTGCCATTGAGTGCTCCTACTACACCCAGTTCCAAGGCTTCTGAGAAACCGATGATGGAGGTGAGCGGGGTTCGCACTTCATAGGACACGTTGGCGAGAATGGAATTCTTCAATCTGTCAGCCGCTTCCAGCGCCTCGGCGCGGTCCTGCAGGGCGCGCTGTGCTTTCACGGCATCCGACACATCGGTGAAAGTGAGCAGGGCATTGCCATCGGGCAGAGGCACGGCACGATAGTGCAACACGCGGTCTTCCTGTTCCACGCGTCCTTCGTGGGGGCGACGGTTGGCCTCAATGCCCGTGATGCCAAATTTGATATCCTGCCAGGCGGCACGGCTGTCCACACTCAAACCCGGCATTTGTGCCAATTCATTCACATGGGGCTTGCGCTCCAGGAAGGCAGCATCAAGTGACCAGAAACGCATGAAGGCGGGGTTGAAGAGCCGCAGACGGCCATCAGGGCCAGAAAGTGCAACAGCCTCGGCCAGATTGTCCAAGGTTTCGCGCTGCACTTCGAAGAGTTCGTTATAGCGGCTTTCGAGCTGGAATTCCTTGGTCAGATTATCATAAAGGTAGGTCACGCCGCCGAATGGGTGTTGTTCTGTAATAACCCGTAGAGAGCGCCCATCCGGCAAGTACCAGAACTCTTCACGGGTTTCGAGCGTGGAATAGGATTTCAACTGTTTGGCGCGCCATTCGCGGTAATTCGCCTGTTCCGGCAATTGCCGGCTGGCGCGCAGCCTGTCCAGAATCTCGCCATCAGTCGGCTTGGAACTGAGGAATGCATCATCAAGCTGCCACAGCTGCATATAGGCCTGGTTAAAGAAACGCATGCGCTGGTCTGGCCCAAAAATGGCCATGGCGGTGGAGAGCTTGTCGAGCGTGGAGGCATGAGCTTTGATATGCCTGTCCAACTCTTTCTCGGTTTCTTCCAGCGGTGTCACATCAATTGCAAAGCCGGCCTTGCCTTGTTCCAAATCCAGCTCGTGAATGTTGAAGGCATGAAGATGGCCTGATTGCACCACCTTGGCGCGGCCCAGAAGGCTGATCTTGGCATCGGCTCTGGAACGGTCAATGGAATCCGGCTTGGCCAAATGTTCATTGCGCTTCAGCACCAGTTCGCCACTGCCCAACTCTGTTGCGCCGACGTAGGCACGGTTTACCCAGGACAAGTGGCCTTCACGGTCGGTCAGCCAAACGGGAAAAGGTGCTGCATCAAGTATATTGCTCAGGCGTTCCACCTGCTTGGAGAGCTTGTGGGCATCGTATAGCGATTCACTCTTTTCCAGGCGCTGCCCCGAAAGTGGACGAAAGCGCAGGGTGGTCATCGTGCCAGCCGCGCGACCGTCAGCCTCCAGCAAATCGCCCTCTTTGGTTTTCACACCAAAATTGAAAGCAGTTCCAAATTTGCGCAGCTCAGCCAGTTGTTCCGCAAGGCGAGAGGCCGAGTCGCGCTCCAGCCAGTTGCGGAAGTTCAAAAGGGCCGCGATGGTTAGCGGAACCACGGCCGCGCCATGCAGTGTGCCCACCATGCGCTCTGGCACTTCCGCATCGGCAGGCCAAGTGAGCAGAATTTGCGATTCAGATTGCAGCGCCGCCTCGGCCTCGTTGAGTTGATGTTCCACCTCACCCAGCTTGCGCTTGGCCGCACCGAGGATCTGCCCTTGGCGGCGGTGCCTGACATAGAGAAAGCCCGCTAGCCCCAAGCCGGCGAGACCCAAGGCTGTACTGAAAGAGTCAATGGCCGTAAAATTGAACGTGCCGGCAGCATGGGCTTCTGCGGGGGACAAGATAGCCAAGGCGCTGGCCACGCCCCTGCTCCAGCTAACGCCCCTGCGCGTTGCCACGTTTCTTGTCTGCTTAATTTTCAACAGCCGCTCCAAATGGAACTCGCCCACGAATCACCATGGCCAGTTGGCCACAATCTATAGACGTTAGGCACTGCTTCGTGAATCGTGGATTGTCAAAGCTGCTTGCGGCGGCTCTTTGCTGGTCGCTTGGTGTTTGCCTTGGCTTCGGCCACGGCCTTGCCTTGGGCAATGCGGTAAACCCTGGCTGCGATTTCCACCCATGCCTTGCGGTGGGTGATGGCCAGAATGGTGAGTTGGCCAGAAAGTGCGTGGATATTCTCAACAATTTCCGCCTCGGTTTTTTCGTCCAAGGCGCTTGTCACTTCATCCAGCAGGAGGAGTTGAGGCTTGTGAACCAGAGCGCGGGCCAGGGAAATGCGCTGGCGCTGGCCACCGGAAAGCCTGGCACCCATTGTGCCGATATCGGTCTCCAGGCCTTCTGGCAGGGCCGAGACAAATTCCAACGCACCGGCCAAACGCAGGGCCTCGCTGACCTCGGCAATGCCCAACTCAGGATCACCCAAGGTGATATTGTCGGCGATGGAGCCCCGCAGCAGCGTAAGTTCCTGCGGCACATAACCAATCATCCTGCGCCAGCTTTGCAGTTTAATGTCCTGCAAATCGGTTCCGTCAATGGTCACGCGGCCCCTGGACGGGCGGTTAAACCCGATGATGATATCCAGAAAGGTAGTTTTGCCCGAACCTGACGGTCCCACGAGAACCGTGATTTCATGGGCCGGAATTTCAGCTGAGACATGCGAAAGCACGGTCTTTGCAGCATAACCGAAAGATACATCCTCCAGCTTTATGGCCCGCGTGAGCGTGGGCGTGGCATTGCCACCCTGAAACTCGGCATGTTTTTCGCCACGCTCGATGGTCGCCATCACGCCGAAATAGCCTGCTGACGAAAACACCGCTTCTTGCAATGATTGCTGGATGCGCTTGACCACATCCACCATTTGGTAAAACACAATACCAAATGCGAGGAACTGTGAAAGTGGTGTGTGCAAAATTTCAACGCCGACATAGACGCCACCTATTACCATCAGGACGGCCAGAATGTCCTGTCCGTAAAAAGTTGAATGCCGGCTCACCACCATTTGAATGAGCGAGCTGCGCAAGGCGGAAATGTTGGCGTTGAACGCCCTGATGAAGCGCCCTTCACGACCCATGGATTTCAGCGGCTTCATGTTGTTCACCACATCCTCAAGGCCAGTGGTGAGATCATTGGCAGCTTGCCACTGGTTGCGGCTGCTCTGATCAGCGAATTTGAGAATGTAACTCAAGGGCCCGACGAGCAATGCCATGGCGATGAGGGTGAAGATCATCATCTTGGCTGAGATGAGTGCGGCGGCAGCAAAAAGTCCAATGCCGGAGATCACTGTGGTGACGTGCTGGGCTGCCTGATAATAGGCTTGGCCAGCCTGGGATGATTGCGCAGAAATCTGCGCGGCCACTTCGCCTGGCTTGTGATCCACGAAATAGGCCCAATTGGCTTTCACAAGCGCACCCAACAGGCGCGTGCGGATGAAGGTAGTTACATCAGCAACCGAAATGCCCACAAAGGTCAACGCGCCCAATGAGACAAGCGATTTCAGGACGAGAGCTGAGCCGACGAACAGCAGCAAATGGGTGAAAGTTGGCGTGACGCCAATCCAACTCAAGGCCTGCACAATGGCATTGGCCAAGGGCGACGTCTGCTGGCCCTGATCGGTGGTGAGTTGGCCCACCAGTGGCACCAAGGCACCCATGCCCAGCAAGTCTGAAATGCTGGCCATCAGCATCAAGAACGCGGCAAAGAACGGCCTTGCACCAGGCGCATTCCAATAAATGGAGAAGACCTTGCGCCACATGGCTTAGCCCAAGGCTATCTGGCGCGGGTTGGCTTTGGTCTTGCCAGACGTGGCCGCGACGAAAATGGATTTCAGGAGCTTCACATCAACACCAGCAAAGGATTGAATGCCAACCGCCACTTGTTGTGGATTGAGGCCCGCGCAGAAGGCCCGCACATCCTCATCGCTCTTGTTGGAACGGCCCCATTGGGTACGACAGAGCGTATAGGGATCGGCATAAACATGTGTCACAGATTTCTGCACGCCATCAACGAAATTGCCATAGAGCGCATATTCGGAAATCTTCAGCTTCCGGCCCAGTGCGCCATGCCAGCTGCGTCCGCTCTTGGCTTCAATGTGGCGGCACATTTCAAGCACCGTTGGCCTGTGCCAAGTGATGAAATTATCCACATAGTCATAATAGGGCTTTGGCTCCAGCGGCAGGCCCAGAATGGCGAGTGCGTTTTCTGTATATTTGGGGTTGCCTTGAACGCTCAGCATTTGCGGCTCAAAGGAACGATACATGCGCAACTGCCCCTGTTTCGAAAGGCCTACAACATCAAAAGGCTTGAGGAAGAAGACATCCGAGTCACAATAGGCGAGGCCTACCTCAGACACATGTGAGGCCATGCCTATCTTGACGAATTGCTGCAGGTGCCAGCCCACCATGAAACCCGTACTCTGTGACCACCACAGGCTGCGCCCCTGCGCAAATGGCACATTGAACAGATGATGCATGCCTTTGGGCGCAATATCTTGGGTGAGCAGGACCGTGCGGCGTGGGCCCGCGAATTCCCTGAAAAGATCCCAATCCGGTTGGTCCACGATAATATAGTGGTGCCATGGCCCGCTGAGGAAATAATCCATGCTGCGGCACAAAAGACGACAGCGTTCCAGATCACCAACATAGCTTGGCGTGATAAAAGCCCAAGTTATGGGACTGCCCATTGAGATAATGCCTTACCTCAAACCGCACTGCGGGCAAAAACTTCCCGCAGGCTGAGATAGGACACCATGCCAAAGCCAATGGCATAAAAAATGTAAACGCCAGCGAATGCAAAAGCGGCGTGGCCATAGCTGAAAAGCACAAGGCCAAGGAACATTGCAGCCAGGCACAATTCAATCACGATTCCGGGCGGAAGCGAACTGATGTTGTACTCATGCTTTTCGGCAAAGCCGTCACTCTTGCCTGTCACCGCAAGCTTTGGCGTGCGCACGAAGGGCGTGGCGCGGCCCATGATGCCTTGCAGAACGGCGGCACTGCAATGCACGCTGAGGCCCGTGACAAGAGCGATGAATTCCACGGTTGTGAAGAGAATGCGGAGCGGATTGCGACTATTCAAGGCGAAATCACCGCTGCGTTGGGCCGTCCAATAGGTGAAGATGGTGGCCAACATGGCAAGGCCAATAATCGCATTGAGTGCAACCGAAACCACTGCGAAATTGCTGATGCCAAGGAAAGGCAGAATTGCGGTAGAAAGGCCAAAGAGCAGCATGAAAATGAAGATGAAGCTGTTCAACATGTGGAACGAGCCTACAATCTTGGTGACGACGCTCTTGGAAGAATGCCACAGGTTGGTGAGCGTCTTGCGGCCTGTCTCTGCGGCACCCTTTGTCCAACGGAATTGCTGGCTGCGTACCGCGCTCATCTGAACCGGAAGCTCAGAAGGTGTTGTGATATTTTCGGCGAAGATGAACTTCCAGCCCCTGATTTGCGAACGGAAAGAGAGATCGAGATCTTCAGTCAGCGTGTCACTCTTCCAGCCGCCAGCGTCTTCAATGGTCCTGCGGCGCCACATGCCACCCGTTCCATTGAAGTTGATGAAGCTGTCCGTGGCCTGCCTGCCGCCATGTTCCACTGAGAAATGTGCGTCGATGGCAAAGGCCATCATGCGGGTGAGGAGGGAATAATCCGCGTTCAAATGTTCCCAGCGGGTTTGCACCATGCCCACCTTGGGATCGGAAAAATAAGCCAGTACCTGTTTTACAAAATCGGGGCGGGGCAAAAAATCGGCATCGAAGATTGCGATGAATTCGCTGTTGTTAAGGGAAAGGCCATAATCCAATGCTCCGGCCTTAAAACCATGGCGCACAGGGCGGCGCACATGCTCAATATTCAGGCCCTGCTTCTTGAGGCCTGCGATGATAGGCGCAGCAATCGCCGTGGTTTCATCGCTTGAGTCATCAAGGAGCTGGATCGACAACTTGTCACGCGGGTAGTCAATTTTCGCAACACATTGTAACAGACGTTCAACTACATAGCGTTCGTTGTAAATCGGCAACTGCAACAGAACCGTGGGAAAGGCCGCTTTCCAAGGTTGAGGTTCCTCAACGGCGTGGGCCAAGCTGTTCTTTGTGCGCCAGTATTGAAAGGCCAGCCAGGCTTGCGCCAAGGCAAAAACCAAGATCATCGCAGCAGATAAAAATCCAGCGATTTCAGCGACGAATTGCAGCACGAACAAAATTCCTTATTCCCAACCCGATTAGATTTAGCACGAAAGGCAAACCTTTTGGCAGCTTGCATTTCATGGCCAACCCAATTGGGAAGATGGTGGAAGAAGACCACCCCTTCAACCCAGTGCGACTGGTGCAGCCATGTACAAATTGGGACGCCCCAAGTCAAATCAGAGCGGTGCTGTTTGTCGCCATGAACCTTGCCCTACAATGCCGGGCAACTTGCCCGAAAAATGTGCCGCAATGATCTTGCAAGGTTAAGTGTCGGTCAAATTCCGGCGTGTTTCATTTCCGCGCCTTCTATTGTAGAAGCCTTGCGATGCAGGCGACGAATTTTCTCAGGCCAACACGGATTGATCTTTATGTGCTTACGGCGATCCTCAAGCCGATGCGCAACATCTTTCTTTTTGTACTCATCATCCTGGAATGCGTGCGCTTCCGGCAGGGGCTTGGCCTTGCCATCAACCAGGACAATTTCCTCAGCCTTGTGCTCACCTATATGGGCCAATGGCTGGCGCTTTATTCCGGCCTTGCCTTGCAGGTGGCACTTGCCATTGGCGTGATGCTTGGCTTTGCCAACCTTGCCCGCAACCGTGAGCTTGATGCTATGCATGCACTGGGCTTCAGCTTGCACAGGCTGGCAGCGCCAGCCGCCATCATTTCGGTGGGCATAGCGCTGGTAGATTTTGTCATTCTTGGCTGGCTGCAGCCCATCTCGGTCTACAACAGCGCCAATTTCGTCCACCAGGTGCAGCGCTTTGTGAGCCTTTTGCCAGAGGGAGGCGACCTGTTCGTAAATGGCGAAAACAAAACCGTTCTCATCGACAACATCGCGCCCAAGAGTAATTCCTTCGGCAAGATTTTTGTTTATCAATCCTATCCCGACGGCAAGACTGTGACGACGGGCGGCTCCAAGGGCCATATCAACATCATTGGAGATGATCCGAACCAGTATTACGACGTGCAGAATGTGCGCATGATGCAGATTGTGCTG
>JAYTIG010000504.1:0-1222 GCA_043731995.1 Hyphomicrobiales bacterium | reverse complement strand
ACATGCTGTCATGGAAACTCGCCATCAAGGCCAATGCGCTTTACCGCGATGGCTCCAAGCTGTCACAGCCGCTGTCTTCGCAGTTGCTGGCCGACAATGATGACGAAACCGATGATGCGGTGGATGTGCTGGTGGCCAAGACCATGCCGGCGCGGGTTGAAACCTTCGTTGAAAAGATTATCGAACGGGTGGTGGAACATGTGCATGCACGTGAAAAGCTTCCCTCGCGCCGCAAGGGTTATACCCAGAAGGCCACCGTTGGCGGCCATAAGGTCTATCTCCGCACTGGCGAATATGAAGATGGCAAGCTGGGTGAAATCTTCATCGACATGCACAAGGAGGGCGCTGCGCTCCGTGCGATGATGAACAATTTCGCCATCGCCATCTCTGTAGGCCTGCAATATGGCGTGCCGCTGGAAGAATTCGTGGATGCTTTCACCTTCACGAAGTTCGAACCGGCCGGCATGGTGCAAGGCAATGACTCGATCAAGAACGCCACGTCGATCCTTGACTATGTGTTCCGCGAGTTGGCTGTCTCCTATCTCGGCCGCCATGATTTGGCGCATGTTGAGCCGTCGGAACTGCGCTTTGACTCGCTGGGCCGTGGCGAAAATGCCGACGCGCCCAAGCCGCAAGCTCCCGCGCAGCGCTTTGTCTCCACCGGCTTTGTGCGCAAGCAGAACCTGGCCAATGTGGTGGTGATGCCACAGCAGCCAACGGCAACTTCTCCGGCACATGCACTGCAAATGCGCGTGGGTGAGCAAGTTTCCACGACATCGCAAGTTACTGTGCAAGGTGCACTGGCCGAAGCCCCTGCTCCAATGGCCTATGAAGCATCCAAGCCGGTGCGAGCGATGGATCAACGTACCGAGGCCCGTCTCAAAGGCTATGAAGGCGATAGCTGTGGTGAATGCGGCAACTACACCATGGTGCGTAACGGCACATGTTTGAAGTGCGACACGTGTGGCAGCACGAGCGGGTGTTCGTAACCGTCTGACACTGAAGATTGACCAAGGCCGGGAGTGATCCCGGCCTTTTCTTTTTTTGCTGTTTCAAAAGAGCCCTCATCCGCCTTCGGCATCTTCTCCCATGCCCAAGTGGGCACGGGAGAAGGCCGATACATTTGCCTTCTCCCGTTTGTTCTTACAAATGGGAGAAGGTGCCGAAGGCGGATGAGAGCTCATTGCTCACCACCAACGAAAAGCCATCTTCACAACGATAG
>JAYTIG010000503.1:0-1222 GCA_043731995.1 Hyphomicrobiales bacterium | reverse complement strand
CGTGGTTGCCGCTGTATCATGACATGGGGCTCGTTGGTTTTTGCCTGAGCCCATTGTTGAGCCAATCCAGTGTGGACTATCTCGCCACCACCGCTTTTGCCCGCAGGCCTGGCCTTTGGTTGAAACTGATTTCAGACAATCGCTGCACGGTCTCCTTCTCGCCCACCTTTGGCTATGATTTGGCGGCCAAGCGCATTGGCTCTGAGGCTGCAAAACTTGATCTTACCTGCTGGCGTGTGGCGGGCATTGGCGGCGACATGGTGCGGCCCGATGTGCTCAATGAATTTTCCAAGTCGCTGGAAGTTGCCCAGTTTTCACCGGATGTATTCCTGCCTTGCTATGGCATGGCGGAATCGACACTAGCCATTTCCTTCCCGGTTTCCGGCAAGCCGTTGCGTGTTGATCATGTTTCCAAGCATGCCGTGCGCCATGAAAGCCGTGCGGTTCCGGCCAAGGCGGGAGAGGCCGATACGCGCGGCTATGTGGTGTGCGGGCGTGTGGCCCCGGGCAACCGGATTGAAGTGCGCAATGGCGCCGGCGAAGTTATTGCCGAGCGTGAGATTGGGCGCGTCTTTGTCAGCGGCCCAAGCCTGATGAGCGGCTATTACAACAATCCCGAAGCCACGCGCGAAGTGATGGATGGCAAGGGTTTCCTCGACACTGGTGACATGGGTTATATGCTGGATGGTGAAATTGTCATTACCGGCCGCGCCAAGGATCTGATCCTGCACAATGGCCGCAACATCTGGCCGCAGGACATTGAGTGGACGGCGGAGCAGTATGGCCATCTCAAGTCCGGTGATGTCGCCGCTTTTGCCATTGAAGCCGATGACGGCGATGACGAAGTGGTGGTTCTGGTTGAATGCCGGGCAACCGAATCCCACGCGCAAGACGCGTTGCGCCGCGAAGTGGCGAAGCTGGTGCATCAAGGCTCTGGTGTTGATTGCAAGGTTGAGCTTGTGGCACCGCGCAGCTTGCCATTTACGTCTTCGGGCAAACTTTCCCGCGCAGGTGCGCGCGCCAAATATCTGGCGGGCGAGATGGTGGTTTTCGCCGCGCCGGTGGATTGAAGCCGGATCTGATTGATGCGCATTGCACTCACCGGAGCCACCGGATTTTCCGGGCCTCTCATTCTGCAAGCCTTGTTGGAGCAGGGCCACGAGGTTGCCGCCCTGGCCCGCAGGCCTGAAGCCTTGGCGGGGAAGAAGGCGCAAGTTGTGGC
>JAYTIG010000502.1:0-1223 GCA_043731995.1 Hyphomicrobiales bacterium | reverse complement strand
GATTGACGCCTGCGCCCAATCCACGCAAATAAATTCATGGCCCAACCCATTTTCCGATTTGCCCCCGGCCCCAACGGCAGGCTTCATCTGGGCCATGCCTATTCGGCATTGCTGAATGAGCGCATGGCAAAAGAAGCGGGCGGCAAGCTGCTGTTGCGGATCGAGGATACAGATCAGACCCGCTGCAAGCCGGAATTCGTCTCGGCTTGCATTGATGACTTGCGCTGGCTTGGCATTTCCTTTGAACCAAATATCCGCGTTCAAAGTGAACACTTCGCCGACTATGAGCAGGCATTGGCAAAGCTCTGGCGCATGGAGGCTGTCTATCCCTGCCTTTGTTCACGAAAACAGGCAGAGGCCCAAGCCAGGCCGGAACGCGATCCGGATGGCCAGCCTCACTACGGCGGCACCTGCCGGGATCTGTCACGCGCTGACGCAGAAGCCTTGATCGCAAGCGGGGGCCAACACGGCTGGCGGCTCAAGACAGAGGCCTCGCCAGCGGCAGGTTGGGGCGATGTGATGATTGCCAAACGCCATGTCGGCTCATGCTACCATATTGCCGTCGTGGTGGATGACGCGCTGCAGGGCGTGACACATGTTGTCCGTGGCCAGGATTTGCTACAGGCAACCACGATCCACGAAAGCCTTCAGACACTACTGGGCCTGCCAAAGCCCCGCTATACCCATCATCCGCTCATCAGGCATGAAACAGGCCGCAAGCTGGCCAAATCTGCGGGCGACACATCGCTGGCTGAACTTCGAACAGCGGGTATAATGCCAGATCAAATCCGCGCGGAATTGGGTTTCTAGAAATCCGAGGCGATGCCCTTCTTTTCCCAGTCACCAAAGCGCGTGGGTTCAGGCCCCTTGGGTCCACCCTGCTCGCGCGGCAACGGCACTGCCAGCGCCGCCTTGCGCCGCGCTTCGGCTTCCGCCAGCGCCCGCTTGGCCTCATCCGGGATAGATTTTTCACTCATGGCAAGAACCTAGCAATTTCAGGTTTTCATGGCCAGCCATTTGCCTTATTGCCGGCGCCTAGAGCGGAATGCGCCAAAGTGGAACCACTTTGGCGAAGCAATTCCGCTCCAGCTTGTTGACGACGATCAGCCTTGATGACTTTTGAAGTTTCCGTCAAAAGTCACGCTGATCGAGGAGAACTGAATGACCATCCGCCGTGCGCTGCTTTCTGTTTCGGATAAAACGGCCCTGATTGATCTTGCCCG
>JAYTIG010000501.1:0-1224 GCA_043731995.1 Hyphomicrobiales bacterium | reverse complement strand
CCGAATTCACACTGCCGGAAGTGGCACAAACCATTATCATCACCCGCACCACCATGAAGGCCTCGGCCATGCCGCCGGGCGAGGAACTGGAAAAGCTGGGCGCCAGCAAAGCCACGCTTGCCATCCACCTGTCGATCCGCAATCTGGGCAATGTGGAGCGCGCCCTCACCCCGCATTACGGTGCGGATTGCCCGGTTGTGGTGGCTTACCGGGTGAGTTGGCCCGATGAGCAGTTCATTCATGGCACGCTTGCCACCATCGCCAAGAAGGTGAAGGCAGCCAAACTCACCCGCACGGCCCTTGTGCTGGTGGGCCATGTGTTCGGCCACACATCTTTCCGCGATAGTGCCCTTTATGACGCCGCGCATGAGCATGTGCTGCGCGTGAAGAAAAAATCCAAAAAGCCCACTTGACATTTTTTCCTATGTGTTCCATATTTGTTCCATGGGTCATGCACGCATGGCTCAGCGCTGTTTGACATTGTTCATTTGGCCCCGGAGCGGCCTTAAACCTCCACCACCCAAAACCCGGGGACGCCCGGTTTTGCGGCATTCTTAACCTTGTCCAAAGCAATGGCTGGCAAGCTGCGGACTTGGAGAATTACAGCATGCCAGATACCGCACATCTCGATGATCTCGTGACCAAAGCCATGGCCGCGCTGGATGAACCTGGCAATGATGCTCCGCCCGGGCCAGAAACCAGTTTTCGCGAGCGCTTCTATGAGCTCACGATTCTGTCGCTGGGCAATCTCTTTCCCAGAATGCCCGCCAGCGGCCAGATCTATGACCGCACCACTCTCAACCGCGTTGTGATGGGCATGGAGGATGGCGATGCCGCCACCCTGGGCAAGCGCACTGATGATTGGCTGCGTATTGAAGGCATCATCAAACAGGAAGAAGGCAAGCGCGCCTATTATCTGCCGCTGGCCAGCCAGGCCGCATTGTCGCTTACAACATCTGCTGGCCTTTTGGGTGACGTGTTGGGCGAAATCCTCAAGCGCTATATCGCTGCCAACCCTTCCGACAATTTGCGCGCTGCCACGCGTGCGCTGGGCGCGGCTTGCCTGGTGATTTTGGCCAAGGCCTAAACCAGCAACGCGCCTTCATGGCGCAGCAGCCATTCCTTGCGGGTGATGCCCCCGCCATAACCTGTCATTGAACCATCAGCACCAATCACGCGGTGGCACGGCACCACAATGGCAATGGGGTTCTTGCCATTGGCCGT
>JAYTIG010000500.1:0-3522 GCA_043731995.1 Hyphomicrobiales bacterium | reverse complement strand
GAGAAGAACCGGCTCCACCGCTTTGACAAGCAGGGCAAGGCCATTCGGTGACGAAATGGCGGGCTATGACTATATCATAGTCGGAGGCGGCTCCGCGGCCTGCGTTGCGGCTTGGAAATTGGTGAAGGAAAAGCAGGCCCGCGTCCTGATGTTGGAGCGCGGCCCCGCCCGCGCCACAGGCCTCGCGCGCTTCTTGCTGCCCATGCCCGCTGCCTGGATGAAAGGCATCACTGGCAGCGACGTGGTGGAATTGCATGAGCCCGTGCCGCAGAGACATTTGAATGGCCGCGCGCCAAAAGTTGGCCAGGCCAATATTCTCGGCGGCGGCTCATCAGTGAATGCCATGGTCTATACCCGCGGCCAGGCTGAGGACTATGACGGCTGGGACAAGTTTTTGGGCTCCAAAGGCAAATGGGCCCATGCCGAGATGCTTAAACATTTCCGTTCCATGGAATATAACCACGAATTCAATGACACATGGCATGGTGTGGGCGGTCCGTTGCACGTCTCGGGCACGGGTGCGAAATGCCAGATCACTGAAGATTACATTCTCGCGGCCCAAGGCCTCGGCATTCCTTTCAACCCGGATTTCAACGGTGCAAGCCAGGCGGGCGTTGGCACCATGCAGTACACGACGGTTGCACATCGCCGCTGCAATGGTGTGGATGCCTTTCTCGCGCAGATCATGAATAGCCAGCACCTCACCATCGAATGCGACGCGCATGTTGGCGAAATCATCATTGAGCACGGTCAGGCTGTGGGTGTCAGGTATCAGCGAATGGGTCAAACCCGTGAAGCCCGTTGCAGCGAAGCTGTGCTGCTGGCCGCGGGTGCTTACAACACGCCCAAGCTTCTCATGCTCTCCGGCCTCGGCCCCGCCTCGCATCTTAAAACCCACGGCATCGCAGTGAAGGTTGATCTCCCCGGCGTTGGTGAAAACCTGCAGGATCACCACGAAGTGCCCGTGGTCTCAGCCACCAATGGCCACTATGGCTATTATGGTGAAGACAAGGGCCTGCGCGCCATCAAGAATGGCCTGCAATATCTGCTGTTCAAATCCGGCCCTGTGGCCAGTGTGGGCGTTGAGGCTTGCGCCTATATCAACCCCGACGGTGGCAAGCGCCCGATCATCAAGATGTATTGCGTGCCCGCCGTTTACGTTGATGCCGATGTGAAGAGCGTGGCTCCGCAGGATGGAGTCACACTCAATGCCTGCCTGTTGCGCCCCAAGTCACGCGGCACGGTGCGTCTGCGCTCCGCTGATCCCTTTGCCAGGCCGGTGATCGACAACAACTACCTGGCAGAGCCGGAAGACCTGCGTCTGGAAGTCGAAGGTCTGAAATTCGCCCGCGAAATCCTGAAGCAGAAACCACTCTCGGGCCGCATCACCGCAGAGCTTCTGCCCGGCAAGAATGCCACCAGCCAACAGGCGCTGGAAGAGCATTGCCGCCGCAGTGTAAAAACCAATTGGCACCCGGTGGGCACAGCGCGCATGGGCAAGGCCAACGATAAATTGGCCGTGCTGGATGATGAGCTGCGCGTGCGTGGCGTAAAGGGCCTGCGTGTCATTGATGCTTGCGCCATGCCTTTCATTCCCTCCGGCAACACCAATGCGCCTGTGATGGCGCTGGCCAGCCGCGCCATTTCGCTTTTGTAGTTTCGAGGAGTTTCCACCATGACCAAGCTTTCTCTCGCCAACCTGCCTCAAATTGGCGCAAAGCTCCAGATCCCCAATTACAAGCGCAGCGACTTGAAGGCAGGCATCCTGCATTTTGGCCTCGGAAATTTTCACCGCGCCCATCTCGCGGTTTACCTGGATGACCTGTTCAACATGGGCCTGAACCATGATTGGGCCTTGATCGGCGCAGGCGTGATGAGCTTCGATGAAAAAGTGCGCCAAACTTTGGCATCGCAGGATTATCTCACCACGGTGGTGGAACAGGACAATGATCTTTCAACGGCCCATATCACTGGCGCACTCGTTGATTTCATTCCACCCGGAGATAAGCCCGCACTGCTGGCCAAGCTCGCTGATCCTGCCATCCGCATCGTCTCGATGACGATCACCGAAGGCGGCTATTTCATTGATCCTGCCACGCAGAAATTTGATCCTGCCCATCCCGCCATCGCCAAGGATGGCGCAAACCCTGGTGATCCAGCAACAGTGTTCGGGTTCATTGTCGCCGGGCTCAAGGCGCGCAATGCCAAAGGCATTCCGCCTTTCACAGTGATGTCTTGCGACAATGTTCCGCACAATGGCGTTGTTGCGAAAAATGCTGTGGTGGGTCTTGCCAAATTGTCAGACCCCGTTTTCGCCAATTGGATCGCCGCAAACGTGGCCTTCCCCAATGGCATGGTGGACCGCATCACACCCGCAACAGGAGACCGGGAGCGCCAGGTTTGCGCGGAGCAATTTGGCGTTGAAGACGCCTGGCCCGTGTTCTGCGAAGAGTTCAAGCAATGGGTGGTGGAAGATCATTTCCCTCTGGGCCGCCCGCAGTGGGAAGAGGTGGGCGCCGAATTCGTGAAGGACGTCACACCTTGGGAATATATGAAAATCCGCATTCTCAATGGCGGCCATGCGGTGATCGCCTATATCAGCGGGCTGATGGACATTCACTTCGTGCATGATGCCATGGCCAACCCGTTGGTGAAGGCCTATCTCAAGAAGGTCACGGATGATGAAATTCGCCCCACGGTTCACCCCGTTCCGGGCACAGACCTGGTGGATTATCAAAAGCTCATCGACCGCCGCTTCTCCAATCCAAAAATTGCCGACACAGTGCGCAGGCTTTGCCTGGATGGTTCCAACCGCCAGCCAAAATTCATCGTGCCGCCGATTGCCGATCGTCTGAAGGCCGGCAAGCCCATCAACGGCCTGGCGTTGGAATCCGCCCTCTGGTGCCGCTATTGTTTTGGCACAACGGACTCGGGCCAAGTGATCGAGCCCAATGATCCAAACTGGGATCACCTCCAAGCCAAGGCCAAACAAGCCAAAGACAATCCGCAAGTCTGGCTCAACATGGAAGAAATCTATGGCGATGTCGGCAAACATCCCGAAATGCAAAAGCAGTTCACGCAATTTCTGAATGCCATCTGGAAAAACGGCGCCGAAGCAACAGTTAAGGCCTATCTGGCGAGTTAGGCCGTTAACCTCCGCCCCACCTTCATTCCGCTGCTGACCTCATCTGATGTGCTAACCTTATCTCTCCATCGGCGGGCTTGACCAGGCGATCCAGTCTTGCGGTGCACGCAATGCCCAAAAAAAGGGACTGGTTGGGCGGGTCAAGCCCGCCCATGGAGAAATTTATAGGATGCTGCAAAGTAAGTTGATTTTATTCCTTGACAAGGACTATTAGTTCTGCCTATGTTCCCCGCAGTCTTTTTCACAGGAGGGGACGATGTCGAGAGAGTTCCTATATCGCGAAAAAGATGGCGGCGCCTGCGGGTGGGAGGCTTACTCTCTCTTCACTCCCGGGAGCTTCGGCGGTGGACCTTGGGCATTACGACCCAAGCGCCTTC
>JAYTIG010000499.1:0-3527 GCA_043731995.1 Hyphomicrobiales bacterium | reverse complement strand
GACATTCCAGCCCTCGCCGGAATGGTGCCAGTGGCGGAGGGCCATCACGAGAGGCTCGATGGCAAAGGCTATCCGCGCAGCTTGAAAGGCGACGAGATCAATCTCGACACACGCATTGTCACGGCCGCCGATGTGTTTGACGCACTCACCGCAGACAGACCATACCGCAAGGCCATGTCAGTGGGCGACGCCCTCGCCCTCATGCAAAAGGATGTGGGCGCCGCCTTTGATCCACGCTGCTTTGCCGCCCTCTGCGATGCCATGAAAGACATGCAGCGCGAAGCGGCCTGAGTTCAATCACCCGAAGCGATAGCTCGAGGCCGTGATGCCGCCAAAGACAGCTGTGTCGTAGTAAACCCGTGTGGCTTTTTCATTCTCCGCAGCACCCACGGCCGCAAATAGCGGCACCAGATGATCCTCGCGCGGGTGGCAGATGCGCGCGGCTGGTGCGGCTTCCCATTTCAACAATTCTTGCACTCGGGTTTTGGGGTCCGCCATCACAGCCTTGTTGAGCCAGACATCGAACTGGGCTGACGGTTCACGCCCCGCCAGCCCAAAGAGCCGCAGGTTATGATAGGAAAGGCCAGAACCCACGATCAACACACCTTCATTGCGCAATGGCGTCAAGGCGCGGCCCAGCGCAAAATGTGCTGCCGGATCGTAAGAGTGTTGAATGGCCACCTGCAGCAACGGCACATCGGCATCGGGATACATCACCTGCATGGGTGCAAACACGCCGTGGTCAAACCCGCGCGCACCATCCAAATGCGTGGGCAGGCCAGCGGCCTTCAGCAATTCCTCTACGCGCTTGGCCACATCTGGTGCACCCGGTGCGGCATATTTGATGGAATAGGTGACGGCCGGAAAGCCACCATAATCATAGACCATCGGCGGCAAGGGCGAAGACATCACCGCGAAATCATCCTCCTCCCAATGACCGGAAACCATCAGGATGGCTTTGGGCTTCACGCCAATTTCAGCAGCCATATTGGCCAGCGAAGTTTCCAGTGTTTTCATCTGCGCGCGCATATCCGGCAGCCAAGGCCAAGGCCCGCCGCCATGCGAGATGAAATAGGTGGGGAGTGGGTGAGACATAATGAATTCCTCTTCCGCAATTAAATATAACAATATAAGTTACATTTTCAAGTTCATAAGTTGCTCCCTCTCATAAGAGCGAATATGGATTTCAATCCAAGCCCTACCGATGCAAATCGCTAATTATCCAAGAAGCTCCGCAGCTTCCGGCTCCGGCTCGGGTGCTTCAGCTTCCTGAGCGCCTTCGCCTCAATCTGCCGGATGCGTTCGCGCGTTACGCTGAACTGCTGGCCCACTTCTTCCAGCGTGTGATCGGTGTTCATGCCGATGCCGAAGCGCATGCGCAGCACGCGCTCTTCACGCGGCGTGAGCGAGGCCAGCACGCGCGTTGTTGTTTCGCGCAGGTTCTGCTGAATGGCCGAGTCAATCGGCAGCACGGCATTCTTGTCTTCGATGAAATCGCCGAGATGTGAATCTTCCTCATCGCCCACTGGCGTTTCGAGGGAGACAGGCTCCTTGGCGATCTTCATCACCTTGCGAACCTTCTCCAGCGGCATCGAGAGCTTCTCAGCCAATTCTTCCGGCGTGGGCTCACGGCCAATCTCATGCATCATCTGGCGCGAGGTGCGCACGATCTTGTTGATGGTTTCAATCATATGCACAGGAATGCGGATGGTGCGCGCCTGATCGGCAATCGAACGCGTGATCGCCTGCCTGATCCACCAGGTGGCGTAGGTGGAGAATTTATAGCCACGGCGATATTCAAACTTGTCCACGGCCTTCATCAAGCCGATATTGCCTTCCTGAATGAGATCAAGGAACTGCAAACCGCGGTTGGTATATTTCTTGGCAATGGAAATGACGAGGCGCAAGTTGGCCTCCACCATTTCCTTCTTGGCAATGCGCGCCTCGCGCTCGCCCTTCTGCACCATGCCGACGATCTTGCGGTATTCCTGGATCTGCAAGCCGGTGGCGGAAGCGAGTTCGAAGATTTCATCACGGATCACCTTGATGGAATCTTTTTCGTCATTCACCCACTTCTTCCAGCCATGCTTGGTCAGGCGTGCAACACGCTTCAGCCAATCCATGTCCAACTCGTTGCCGGTATATTCCTTGATGAATTCATCGCGCGGGATCTTGTAGGTCTCGGCCATGCGCATAAGGCGGCCCTCAAGCACATTGAGGCGCTTGGCAATGTCATAGAGCTGCTCAACCAGCGCCTCGATACGCGCATTGTTGAGTGCCAGTGATTTCACATTGGTGATGATGTCGTCGCGCAGCTTGCGGTAGCGGCGTTCCTGGCTCGGCGAAAGGCCTTCGCCTTCCGTCACTTCCTGGTCCTGCAACTTGCGCAGCGACTTATAGAGGCGCGCGATTTCGTCAAATACTTCAAGAACTTTGGGCTTCAGTTCCGCTTCCATCGCGGAGAGTGAAACACCAAGATCATCGCCCTCATCATCCTCATCGTCTTCAACCGAAGATGGCTTGTCGAAATCCTCGGGGCTGAGCACGTCGGAATAATCATCCTCATCGCCAGAACGGCGCGTCGGTTGCGGCCGCTTTTCAGCCTTGGCTGCGGCCTCGGCGCGCTTGGCCTCAGCCTGCTTGCGCACTTCTTCCTTCGGCGGAACGTAAGGTGCCGGCGTGGCAACGGATTGGTTCTGCTTGGCATCAGGGCCGGCATAGGTGGCTTCAAGGTCGATGATGTCACGCAGCAGGATCTTGCCTTCGTTCAATTCATCGCGCCAGATGATGATGGCCTGGAACGTCAGCGGGCTTTCGCACAAGCCGGAGATCATGGCCTCGCGGCCCGCCTCAATGCGCTTGGCAATGGCAATTTCACCTTCGCGGCTGAGAAGCTCAACAGCCCCCATCTCGCGCAGATACATGCGCACGGGATCATCCGTGCGGTCTGTCGGTGTCTTCGGCGCTTCCACCTTCATCAAGGCGGTTTCAGTGGAGGGCTCGCTCTCTTCCACTTTGGCCGTCAGCGTTTCAGTCTCTTCTTCGCTTTCGACAACGGTGATGCCCATTTCGGCAAACATGGCATAAACGTCTTCGATCTGGTCAGATGTCACCTCTTCCGAAGGCAGAACGGTGTTGATTTCGTCCAGCGTGACGTAGCCACGTGTCTTGGCTGTCTTGATCAGCTTTTTGACGGCCGCATCATTGAGATCAATGATCGGACCATCGCTGCCGCCTTCCGTCGCGTCACCGCCCGGCTGTTCCGGCGGTTCGGTCTCTTCCGCGGGCGGGGTGATATCTTTGGCGGGCTTTGCAGCGGTGGCAGACTTGACTGGCGGACGGGCCATGGCATTTCCTTCAAACCGGGCGGGGATCAATCCGCCCTTAAACTGATTCGGCTCCAAACCTAGGTACCGGCCCTTAAACGCTGCTTAACCAAATTTGCTCCGTCGAGGTCAGTTCACCTCACCGGAATTTCGCCCCGAGGCGGCGCCGAAGCCATCAATGCTGGCTTCGCGGCCTTCAAG
>JAYTIG010000498.1:0-3528 GCA_043731995.1 Hyphomicrobiales bacterium | reverse complement strand
TTAGCCAGATCAGCCAAACCACTGTGCGTAATGTTGTGGGGCGGTTTAGCCTCGATCAGCTTCTTTCGGATACCGCGAGCATCAACCTTCAGATCAAGGAAGTCATCGACGGGCACACGGAACCATGGGGCACGCAGGTGACGGCAGTAGAGATCAAGGACATCACGCTGCCTGAAAACATGCAGCGCGCCATGGCAAAAGAGGCAGAGGCAGAGCGCGAACGCCGCGCCAAGATCGTCGCAGCCGAAGGTGAATACCAAGCCGCCGTCAAGCTCGGACAAGCCGCAGATATCATGACCGAGCATCCCGTGGCGCTTCAGCTTCGCACACTTCAGACGATGGCTGAAATTGCAGTGGAAAAGAACTCAACCATCATTTTCCCTGCGCAGTTCATGACTTCAGTTCAGGAAGCCTTTGCGCTCATGTCAAAGAACAGCCCGCCGAAGAAATAGGTTTAAACCGAGCTACTCATCTCTCCCTCACCCTGAAGTGGCGCGGCTCAGTACGAAGGATTGAGTGTGCGGCGCTCGAAGTCTGGCGTTCTAAGTCACCACCGCCTTGGCCTTGAATTTGGGCTTGTCCCATATGTGCTTGCTCAGCACTTGATGCAGATGTTCCACGGCATCATAGACATCAGCAAAGCCCGTGTAGAGCGGCGTGAAACCGAAGCGCATTAGATTTGGCGCGCGGAAATCGCCGATCACTTTGCGTGAGATCAGCGCCTGCATCACGGCATAGGCCTCATCATGCGCCAGGCACACATGGCTGCCACGGCTGTCCCAATCGCGGCTGCCATGAACCGAAATGCCAAGCTTGCCGCAGCGCTGTTCAGCTAATTCCGCAAACAGCGCGCACTGTTTCTTGGCTTTGGCATGAAGCTTCACCATATCCACGCCGCGATATGCATCCAGGGCTGCATCCAGCGCCACCATGTTGAGCATGGGCTGCGTGCCACATTGCAGGCGCGCGACGCCGGGGGCGGGCTCAAACTCTTGCGCGAAAGAAAATGGCTTCGCATGGCCCCACCAACCCACGAGAGCGGGCATCATTTCATTCTTCAAGCGCGGATGAATGAAAGCAAAGGCGGGTGCACCGGGCCCGCCATTGAGATATTTATAAGTGCAACCGATGGCGAGATCGGCATTCACTTCCATCAGCCGCCCGGGAACGGCACCAGCGGAATGTGCCAAATCCCAGATGATCAATGCGCCCTTTTCATGGGCCTTGTCGGTGATGGCCTTCATGTCATGGCGGCGGGCAGAGCGGTAATCCACCTCTGTCACCATCACCACGCCCACCTCTTCGGTGATGGCATCCATCACTTGTTCCGGTTCCACCACTTTGAGCTTGTGACCATCATCCATGAATTGGGTGAGGCCTTGGGCCACGTAGAGGTCTGATGGGAAATTGCCGGAGTCAGAGAGGATGATCTTGCGTTGATGTCGTTTCTGAACAGCCGCACTCAACACTTTGAAGAGATTCACGGAAATCGTATCGGCCACGATCACGCTGCCCTCCTCCGCGCCAATCACCCGGGCAATCTTGTCGCCAATCACCCGCGGCAAGTTAAACCAGCCATGCGTGTTCCACGACGTGATGAGATCACGCCCCCATTCCACGTCCACCGCGTGTTTGACCCGCGGCCCTGCCGCCTTGGGCAACACGCCGAGTGAATTGCCATCCAGATAGATTAACCCGCGCGGTATGCTGAACAGCTTGCGCTTGCGGGCAAATGGGTCTGCCCTATCCAGCCTTTGTGCTTCTCTGCGTGTGATCATGGTTCCCTCCCGGCGCCCTTTTGGAATCGGGCTTGTCCTTGTTGTTTTAAATTCGCCACAAAGCGCCCTATTGTGCAAGCCATGCGGCGGATATGGATTGTGGTTTTGGCGTTTTTCGCTTTTGGGGGCATGGCGGTAGCAGACGGGCTGACGCCCGGCGAGGCCTATCTGCTCATCAAGCACGCTAGGCCTACGGTGAAAGAGCCCGATGGCTGGGCAGCAGACCTGTTGGACGTGATGCAGGCCCAATCCATCCCGGCCAGCCGCGAAAATGTCTGTGCGGCCATTGCGGTGATCGACCAGGAATCCAACTTCAATGCCAACCCCGCCGTTCCGGGCCTGGGCAAGTTGGCCGAGGCCACCTTGCGCGCGAAATTCGCCCATGTGCCCTTCCTCAGCAGCTGGGCCATGGACTGGCTCGACAACCATCCCAAGGGTGATTTGAGTTATCTGCAACGCATCCGCGCCGCGCGAACCGAGCGCGATCTCGATCTCACCTACCGCGCCATGGTGAATGACGCAGGCACCGCCTCCAACATGTCGCTGATTGTGCAGAGCGGACTCTTCAACCGCTTGATCGAAGAGCGCAACGACATATCCACCGTCGGCTCCATGCAGGTTTCAGTGCGCTTTGCGCTCGATGAAGCGCGGGGACGGCGTTACCTGCCCATGACGCTGAGCGATGACTATGCCGTGCGCGACGAACTCTATACCCGCCGTGGCGGCATGTATTACGGCGTGAAGCAACTGCTGGGCTATGACAGCGGCTACAATCAGAAGATTTTCCGCTTTGCCGACTTCAACGCTGGCCGCTATTCCAGCCGCAATGCCGCCTTTCAACATATCATCAGCACACTGACGAAACAGAAACTGGCCCTGGATGGAGATTTGCTTCTCTATGACAAGAAAGGTCAGCCACTTTCCACTCTGAGCAGCACAGAAAAAGCGCTGCGCAGCTTGAATGGCCGCGAAGCGCTCAGCCTTTCAGACGCGAAAATTCGAGATGATCTCACACAGGAAAAAACCGCCGACTTCGGCACCACGCAAACTTATATCGCGGTGAAGAATCTGTATCTGCGGAAATTCACCAAGCCTGCGCCCTATGCCGAACTGCCGGGCATTGACCTTTCCAGCCCCAAGCTGTCGCACAAGATGACCACAGCAAGCTACGCCGCGAGTGTGGACAAGCGATATGCCAAGTGCATGGCGGTGAAGTAGTCGGGCGAGTCTGGGTCGGCGCTTTCCCCAAACTCCGTCACCCCGGCGCAGGCCGGGGCCCAGCCTGGCAACTGGCTGAAAGTCCCGGAGCGGGATCCCGGCCTGCGCAGGGATGACGACTTATGGGTTAGGGTGTGAAACCTTCCTTGATCGCCACATAACCATTCGGTGCGGGAGATGCCCAGCCCGAGGGCGCGCGCTGAGGCGCAATAATTTCGACCAGCAGCGGCGAACACTTGGCACTATCACTGGAATGCTGATCTCCGCAATCCCCGCCGGGGCAAGCCGATAACGCACCCAGCAAATCAATCTCCGCAAAGAACTCGATGAAATCCCCGGGCCGCACCGGCGTGGCCTTCATGAAATATTGCCCAGTGGCACGCGTGAAGCCGGTGCACATAAAAAAATTCAGCACATCATGGATGAAGGGCTCTGCCTCACGCTGCCTGCGGCCCGTGTGCTCAGCAAAGGCGCGGGTGAGATTGCTGTGGCAGCAGTGATGATAGTCTGCGCCCGAAAGCAGGCGGTGTGT
>JAYTIG010000497.1:0-1231 GCA_043731995.1 Hyphomicrobiales bacterium | reverse complement strand
CGACCGGCTGATTGGTCGCAATCAGGATTCATCGTCCGTGGTGGCCAAACGCATGGCCGAAGCGCCGCGTGAACTCAGCCACTGGCCAGAATATGATTATGTTGTGATGAACGATGAAATCGAAAATGCCCTTCGCCAAATCATGGCGATCTTGACGGCTGAACGCCTGCGCCGCCGCAGGCAAGTGGGCTTGACGGAGTTTGTAAGGTCGATGACAAAGCAGCTCTAGAGCATCGCACTTTCAGTTGAATCCATAGCCTGCTGCTTCGAAGAAGTTTGAGCATTCTTGGGGGGAAAACAGAGTGCATATGTTGCCGATGGCTTTCCACAGATCATCGATGCTTCTGGCGGCAGTTGCGCGCAGATGGGCTTTGAGTTTTGAGAAGGCCATCTCGATTGGGTTGAGATCAGGACTGTAGGGCGGCAGAAAGAGTAGCCATGCGCCCTTGGCGCGGATGATGCTTTCGGCCCTGACACTTTTGTGACTGGAAAGATTATCGAGAATGACCACATCGCCCGGCTTGAGCGCGGGTGCCAATTGAGTTTCAATGTAAACCTCGAAGATCGCGCGATTCATTGGAGCATTGATGATCCAGGGTGCTACAAGCCCGTCACATTTGAGGCCTGCAACAAAGGTTTGCGTGCCCCAGCGGCCAAAGGGAGCAGCGCTATTCAATCTGTCACCTTTCAATGAACGTCCGCGCAGGCGGGTCATCTTGGTGTTGGTTGATGTCTCGTCAAGGAAGATCAGACGCCCGCGTTGATCACGCATGATGGGCTGGCGGCCTTCTCTCCACTCAGCCCGTGCCTTGGCCAGTTCAGGCCTGTCTTGCTCGCTGGCCCGCAGTGTTTTTTTTGAAGCTGAAGCCATTCTTGATCAGCCAGCGTGACAGCGACTGCGGGGCAACTTCAATGCCCTTTTCTGTCGACAACATGGCTGCAAGCTCAGGCATTGTTACGTCAGGTGAGCGTTTTACAAAGGCCAGCAAAAATGCCTCAGCCGGGTCAAGCTTGCCGTGCCTTTTGCCTCCGTTTGGGCGGGGCGTAACAGAACGTGTCTCCCGGAAAAGCGTCATCAGCTTTACTGCAAAAGACACGGAGGTGTCGAAATGACGGGCCGCCTCATTACAGGAGTTTCCGGCTTCGACAAAAGCAACAACCCGTTCACGCAGATCAATCGATAAAGCATGTGGCATGGCAATAACCTCCGCACACCTTGAATCACGTCTCA
>JAYTIG010000496.1:0-1242 GCA_043731995.1 Hyphomicrobiales bacterium | reverse complement strand
CTCAGCCGCCAGACTGCAATCTATCCCATCGCCTGATCAAGATCGGCAATGATGTCGGCCGCATCTTCAATGCCAACAGAAAGCCTCACAACGTCAGGCCCCGCACCGGCCTTCACCAACTGATCCGGCGCCAACTGGCTGTGCGTGGTAGAAGCGGGGTGGATGATGAGTGAGCGTGTATCGCCGATATTGGCGAGATGCGAAAACAGTTTCACGCCCTGCACAGTTTTGACACCCGCCTCATAGCCGCCTTTCAGGCCGAAGGTGAACACAGCCCCCGCACCCTTTGGCGCATATTTCTTCTGCAAGGCGTTGTGCTTGTCGCCTGGAAGGCCCGCATAGTTCACCCAGGCCACGCGCTTGTCTTTCGCCAGCCATTCAGCGACTTTCTGCGCATTGTCGCAATGCCTTTGCATGCGCAGGCCCAGCGTTTCCATGCCGGTGAGAATGAGGAAGGCATTGAGCGGCGCAATGGCGGGCCCAAGATCACGCAAACCCAGCACGCGGCAAGCAATGGCAAATGCGATTCCACCAAAAGCCTTGTGCAATTCAATGCCGTGATAACTTTCATTGGGCTCGGAGAGCAGGGGATATTTCCCGCTCTTCGACCAATCGAAATTACCACCATCAACAATCACACCACCCATGGAATTGCCATGCCCGCCCATGAACTTGGTGAGCGAATGCACCACGATATTGGCACCATGCTTGAAGGGTTGGCAGAGATAAGGTGTGGCCAGCGTGTTATCAACAATGAGAGGGATGCCTGCTTTCTGGGCCACTTTGGCAATCGCCTCCAGATCAGTGATGCGCCCGCCGGGGTTGGCAATGGATTCAACAAAGATGGCTTTGGTTTTTGGCGAAATTGCCTTTTCGAAACTGGCAACATCATCAATATCAGCCCAGACCACCTTCCATCCGAAGGATTTGAACGAGTGATTGAACTGGTTGATTGATCCACCATAGAGCTGGCGCGCGGCGACGAATTCATCGCCCGGCTGCATCATGGTGTGGAAGATCAGCAATTGCGCGGCATGGCCGGAAGCGACAGCAAGAGCCGCCGTGCCGCCTTCAAGAGCGGCAACCTTGCCTTCCACGGCGCCCTGGGTGGGGTTCATGATGCGGGTGTAAATATTGCCAAAAGCCTTGAGCGCAAAAAGATCAGACGCATGCTGCACGTCATTGAACACATAAGCCGTGGTTTGATAAATCGGCGTGACGCGCGCGTTGGTGGCGCTGTCC
>JAYTIG010000495.1:0-1243 GCA_043731995.1 Hyphomicrobiales bacterium | reverse complement strand
CATTGGCGGCTTGATAGTTCAAGCCGTTTTCAACGCGCAGCTTTTCAGCGATAGTCTCGCGCAACTCAGGAATGCCTGCCGTTGGCGCATAATGAGTGAAGCCTTCATCGAGTGCCCGCTTGGCTGCATTGCGAATGTTCTCAGGCGTGTCGAAATCCGGCTCACCAATGGTGAGGGCCACAATGTCCTGGCCCTTGGCGCGCAACTCACGGGTTTTTTGCGCCATGCGGATGATGGCACCTTCATCAGCTGATGAGGCACGGGGCGAAAGCAGGCTTGCGGCATCAAACTTCGTCATGGCCAAGGCATATGGCAGCTTTAACTTGCCCTCTCAAGTGTGCTGCGGCTAAACCCCGGACATGAAACTGAATCATACCGCTGCCCTCGTCGCCCTCACCCTTGCTGCCTGTTCACATGACTCTGCGGGTGTTCGCCTCACCCATGATGCGCCGGCGGAAACGACCCCTGCCCCTGCTGCCAAGGTTGAGCCCGTGTTCTACAATGGCAAAACATATAAAGTGAGCCTGACGCCCAATGCCGATGGCACCGTGGCCATGCGCATTGCTGGCATGGGTGCCACACAGGCTAAAGAGGCAACTGCCCTGGCTACCGATACCCTGCACCACTTCGCCTGCAAGGATAGCCAGAAGGCCGTGCTTTCAGCTCCGCCTGCCTATGACGGCACGGGCTGGTTTGCCGCGGGGCACTGCGCCTGACGCAAGGCTGCCATTCTCGGTTCGTGAAATAAACAAACCCGCCATTGAGATGCAGGGGCAATCTGTGGTTAAGTCAGTGACATGATTGTTGAAGCGGTTCTCAAACGGCTGGTGAAGACCGGCGATCTCACGGTGACGGATTGGAAGGGACGCGTTTCGCGTTTTGGCGATGGCACGCGGCCCAAGGTTCACATCAAATTCGCGACGGCAGCAGCGGCCCGCAAAATTGCGCTGGACCCTGATCTCTATTTGGGTGAGGCCTATACGTCTGGCGATTTCAGCATTCTAGATGGCAGCCTCTATGACTTCCTTGAACTGGCCTTGATCAACACGGGCGGTGGTTCATCGGCTAAAATGCATGGCACCACCTTGGCGCACCGCCTGATGTACAAGGCGCGCATTGGCATACGCCGTTTTGACCAGCGCAATTCGGAACGCCGGGCACGCGACAATGTGCACACGCATTATGATCTCTCCGGCAAGCTTTATGACCTGTTCCTCGATAAGGACAGGCAATATTCTTGCGC
>JAYTIG010000494.1:0-1244 GCA_043731995.1 Hyphomicrobiales bacterium | reverse complement strand
GCGCGGCAGCACCGAGAGAGTGACGATGGACGCAAACCTGATCGACAAATTCATTGCTATCGTTGGCGCAAAAAACGCCATCACCGATGCCACTGAACAAGCGTCGTATTTGAAAGAATGGCGCGATATGTGGCGCGGCACCACGCCTGTGGTGTTGCGGCCCGCCAACACGGCCGAGGTTTCCGCAATCATGAATCTGGCGCATGAGACGAACACTCAGATCGTTCCCCAATCCGGCAACACCGGTTTGGTGAACGGGCAGATCCCGCAGGGTGATGAGGTGCTGCTGTCGCTCAACCGCATGACGAAGATTATCAGCGTTGATGCAGCCGACAATTCAATCACCGTGGAGGCGGGCTGCATCTTGAAGAACATTCAAGACGCGGCAGATGAAGTTGACCGCCTGTTCCCACTGTCTCTCGCTTCGGAAGGTTCGTGCCGCATCGGGGGAAATCTCTCCACCAATGCTGGCGGCCTCAATGTGCTGGCCTATGGCAACGCGCGCGAACTATGCCTGGGGCTTGAAGTTGTGCTGGCCGATGGCCGGGTGTGGAATGGCCTCAAGCGCTTGCGCAAAGACAACACCGGCTATGATCTGAAAGACTTGTTCATTGGCGCTGAAGGCACGCTGGGTGTGATCACCGCTGCCGTGATGAAACTGTTCCCCAGGCCCAAGCGCAATGACACGGCCTTCTGCGCCGCGCCTTCGCTGCAGGCCGCGCTTGATCTGCTCAACCGCGCCAAAGAGGCCAGCGGCAACCGCGTGGTGGCGTTTGAATTGCTTGCCGCCATCGGGGTGGAATTTGCGGTGAAGCATATGGGTGCCGTCAATCCGCTCAGCGCGCCATCGCCTTGGTATGTGCTGTTTGAATTTGCCGATTCATCGGCTGAGGCGATGGAATACTGCTTGGAGCATGCCTATGCGCGCGGTGTGGTGCTTGACGCGGCCATTGCCCAAACGCAGGCGCAGCGGCAAGCCTTCTGGCACTTGCGCGAAAGCCTTTCTGAATCACAGAAGTTTGAAGGCGGCTCCATCAAGCATGATGTTTCGGTGCCCGTTTCCAAGGTGCCAGAATTTATTGAAACGGCGATGGCCGCAGTTCACGCCTTCATGCCGGATGCGCGGCCGTGCCCCTTCGGCCACATGGGTGACGGCAACATTCACTTCAACATCAGTCAGCCAGTGGGTATGGACAAGGCCGCCTATCTCGCAGGCTGGCCCGCGATGAATGAGGTGGTTTTTG
>JAYTIG010000493.1:0-9289 GCA_043731995.1 Hyphomicrobiales bacterium | reverse complement strand
GCCTGGTTCGGTCTTGGACCCACTTGGAACGCCAGCGCGGCGGCTTCGGTTTTCTCGGTGGCCCAGGTGAAAGCCAGTTGGAGGCCGACAGGCGGTTGATCCAGGAGCGCATCAGCAAGATTGAAGGTGAGCTCGAATCGGTTGTCAAAACCCGCCAGTTGCACCGCAAGGGCAGGGAGCGGGTCCCCTATCCGATCATATCGCTGGTGGGTTATACCAACGCTGGCAAGTCCACGCTGTTCAACAAGCTCACCAATGCCAATGTGCTGGCCCAGGACCTGCTTTTTGCGACGCTTGATCCCACCATGCGGAATTTCACCTTGCCTTCGGGGCGCAAGGTGATCCTGTCGGATACCGTGGGCTTCATCTCTGAACTTCCAACCACTTTGATCGCTGCTTTCCGCGCCACGCTGGAAGAGGTGTTGGCGGCGGATGTGATCCTGCATGTGCGCGACATTGCGCATGATGAAACAGAAGCCCAGGCGCTGGATGTGTATCACGTTCTCAATGAGCTGGGGCTTTCTGATGAACACCGCTCACATATCATCGAAGTCTGGAACAAGGCCGATCTGCTGGATGCCAACAACCGTGCAGGCATGTTGGCCAAAGCAGACAGGCAGAGCGATGTGGCCATGGTCTCGGCCCTTACAGGGGAAGGTATTGAGCATCTGCTTGACTTGGTGGAATTGAAACTTGCCAAGACCAGCACGCTCTATGACCTCACCCTTGGCGCGGCCGATGGTGCCGGCCTTGCCTGGGCCCATGCCCGCGGTGAAGTGATTGACCGCAAGGCATTTGCAGACGGACGCACGAAACTCACATTGCGGCTGGATGACAACGCAGCAGGGCAGGCTGCTTCCAAATTTGGCAAGGCGATCAAGGCAAGAAAGTGATGGCAAGGTTTGCAGCCTTCTTGCGCGCTGTAAACGTGGGCGGCACTGGCAAATTGCCGATGGCTGCACTTCGCGCGATGTGCGAGGCCGAAGACTTCACCGCTGTTGAGACCTATATCGCCAGCGGCAATGTGGGTTTCACCACCAAGTTTTCGCGCGATCAGGCGAAAACAAAGTTGAAGAAGCAGCTCGCACAAAATTTCGGCAAGCCCGCTGGTCTATTTCTACGTGATGCAGATCAACTCAACGCAATGATTGATAGTAATCCTTTTCCGCAAGTTGAGGGAAACCGCCTGATGGTCATTCTGCTGGCGGCTGATCCCCTGCGCCGGATGATCGGAGAAACAAAGTGCCAGCGTGATGAGGAGATCGCGTTGGGTGAAGCTTGTCTCTATGTGCACTATCCATATGTTAGAAATCGTGGCTGGTTAATCCCTTCATCCTCGCATCTGGCCACGGGTGAGAGGCTTTACCCCTTACGCTCAACCATTTTGGCTTCATTCCAAAATGTATCCATTTCTCCCAAATTGGAATCTTTCGGCTCCCGGCCTTGCTTGGCCAACTCGGCTTCGATGAAAGCAAAGCGGCGCTCAAATTTGGCATTGGTGCCGCGCAGGGCAGCCTCGGGGTCGATCCCCAGATGGCGTGCCACATTGGCCAGGGCAAAGAGCACGTCGCCAAATTCCTCGGCCTTTGCGACGTCTGGCGCGGCGCGCAACTCGGCAATCTCTTCGGTGATTTTATCATAGACGTTGTCGACAGCCGGCCAATCAAATCCAACCTTGGCGGCTTTGGCTTGCAGCTTCAGCGCACGGGTCAATCCGGGCAGGGCCTTGGGCACCGAGGCCAGAATACTTTGTTTTGCCTCTCCGGTGCGTTCCTTGGCCTTATTGGCCTCCCAGAAACCTTTTTCAACACCAGCCTTGCGGGCTGCCTCATCACCAAATACATGCGGGTGGCGGCGGATCATCTTGGTGACGACGGCTTCAATCACATCATTGAAATCGAAGGCGCCAGACTCAGAAGCCATTTGTGCGTGATAGATCGGTTGAAAGAGCAAATCTCCCAATTCATCTTTCAGCGCCACCATATCGTTCTTCTCAATGGCATCGGCCACCTCATAGGCTTCTTCGATGGTGTAAGGCGCGATGGTGCTGAAATCCTGCTGCAAGTCCCAAGGGCAACCGGTGCCGGGCGCCCGCAAGGCGGCCATCACGGCCTTGAGGGTTTCAATCGAGCGGGGGTTCATTCTGGTGGGATCGGCCACGCTAATCCTCCATTCGCATAATATATATTATGGAATATTTTAAGATGGGTAGAAATGGAAGAATTCTTGCCCCCATCAATCTGTTAGGCCGGAGTTTTGACATGCAACTCCAAGCCGTCGTGTGCCGGTATTGTGCCTTGCGGCAGCGCCCGGGATAGCGTGTCATAGTCCACGTCCACATGCATATTGGTGATGACACTGCGCTTGGGCTTAAGATCGGCAATCACGTCCAAGGTCTCCTCCAAGGCAAAGTGGCTCGGGTGCCGCTTATAGCGCAGCGCATCGATGATCAGGAGATCCAGGCCCTGCAGCGCTGCCTTGGCTGTACCCGGCAAGCCATTCACATCCGGCATATAGGCGGCATCGCCGAAACGGAAGCACAGCGCATCAAGATTGCCATGCAGCACCGGAATGGGCTGCGCCGTAATGGAACCGCCTGCGCCGTGGCTGGTGATTTCCTCGAAAGGCAAAATCTCATTGGGCTCAGCGATGGCCGGATAGTCATTGGCGCTGACGAAGCAATAGGCAAAGCGCGACTGCAACGTGCGCATGGTGTTGGCATTGGCGTGCAGCGGCAGGCGCTTGCGTTGTACTAAGAAGAATGGCCGCAAATCATCAATGCCGTGGGTGTGATCGGCATGGTCATGGGTATACCAGACGGCATCGAGATGTGGCACTTGTGCGGCCAGCATTTGTTCGCGCAGGTCTGGCGAGGTATCGATCAGCACGCGCGTTGCGCCTTGCGGGCTTTGGCGCGTGGCCAGAAGCGAACAGCGGCGGCGGCGGTTCCTTGGATTCTGGGGATCACAAGCGCCCCAATCATTGCCCACCCGCGGCACGCCGCCGGATGACCCGCAGCCCAAGATGGTTAATGTGAGGGTCATGCCGCGTTATGGAAAGTGGCAGGCACTTTCACCTTGTCAAACAAGCGGAAGAAATTGGCGGATGTCATGTAAGCCATTTCATCGCGGCTGAGGCCACGGATGGCTGCCATTTGCTCTAACGTCTTCACCACGAAGCTGGGCTCATTGTCTTTGCCACGAAATGGAACCGGCGCCAGGAATGGCGCATCGGTTTCCACGAGCAGCCTGTCGATGGGCAACGCCTTGGCGGTGCTGCGCAAGTCTTCGGCGTTCTTGTAAGTAAGTATGCCGGAGAAGGAGACATAAAGCCCAAGCTCAACCCCCTTCTCTGCCAGCCATTGCTGTGATGTGAAACAATGCAGCAACGCCTTGAACGGACCTTTGGTCATTTCTGCCTCAAGCACGCGCGCCGTATCCTCTTCAGCTTGCCTGGTGTGAATGACAAGCGGCAAGCCGCTTTCGCGCGCGGCGGCAACGTGGTTTTTGAAACCCTGCATCTGTGCCTCGCGCGGGCTAAGATCATAGTGATAGTCCAGCCCCGCCTCACCGATGCCAACGACTTTTGTGTGCTGCGCGAGCTTCACTAAATCCGCCACCGTCACGTCGAGCTCTTCATGCGCGTTATGGGGATGCGTGCCTACGGTGCAAAAGATATTGTCATGCGCTTCAGCAATGGCCAAGAGGCGCGGAAAATTCTTCACGCGGCTGCTGATAGAAAGCATGAGGCCCACCCCCTGCTCCCGCGCCCGCGCTAGTACCGCGGGCAGATGGTCTGCCAGGCCGTCATAATCCAAATGACAATGGCTATCGACGATGAGTTGGCTCACGCCTCTACCTCCGGCTCCTGATAGCGCGGAAAAATAGGCTGTGGTGCGGGCAGTGGCGTGCCCGATACCAAGCGCTTGCCAAAGCTGGCAAAGCTGCGTTCAGTTTCAGGTATGGCCAGCGCGTCGAGCAATTTTGCGGCGGCGGCAGGCACGTAGGGCTGTACCAGCAGGCCCATCATGCGCAACACTTCAGCGGTGGTGTAAAGCACTGTTTCCATCCTGGCTGGGTCAGTTTTCTTCAAGGCCCAAGGCGCTTCGCCCGCGAAATAACGGTTGGCCTCTGCCACCACTTTCCAGATCACATCCATGGCTCTGGAGATGGCATAGTTGGTGTGCTGTGCTCGCACGTCGACCAACATCGCATCAGCCTGGGCCAAAATGGCTTTATCATTCTCGGATAGCGGGCCGCTGGCTGGCACTACGGCATTGCAATTCTTGTTGATCATTGAAAGCGAGCGCTGTGCCAGATTGCCGAGATCATTGGCCAAGTCGGCATTCATGCGGGCCACGATCACATCGTGGCTATAGGAACCATCCTGCCCATAAGGCACTTCGCGCATGAAGAAATAGCGCACTTGATCCACGCCATAGCTTTCCACCAAATCCTTGTGGCTGAGCACGTTGCCCGTGCTCTTGCTCATCTTCTCACCCTTGTTGAACAAGAAGCCATGCACCACGATTTGCTTGGGCAGCGGCAGTTTGGCCGACATCAGGAAGGCTGGCCAATAGATGGCGTGAAAGCGGGTAATGTCTTTGCCGATCACATGGGCGCTGGCTGGCCAATAATGTGCCTTGGGGCCAGCTTCTGGAAAGCCAGTGGCGGTGATGTAGTTGGTGAGGGCATCCACCCAGACATACATTACGTGTTTGGGGTTGCCCGGCACCGGAACCCCCCAGTTGAACGTGGTGCGGCTGATTGAAAGATCATTCAGACCGCGCTTCACGAAAGACGTGATCTCGTTGCGGTAGTGTTCTGGCACAATGAAGTCGGGGTTCTCGTCATAGAATTTCAACAACGGTTCGGCATAGGCCGAGAGCTTGAAGAAATAACTTTCCTCTTCCACCCATTCCACCAGCGTTGATGTTTTCAACGAGAAGCGTTTGCCTTCACGAACTTCGGTTTCGTCTTCGCCGTAATAGGCTTCGTCACGCACTGAATACCAGCCCGCATATTTGGCGAGATAGATGTCGCCATTTGCCTCCATGCGCTTCCAGATTTCCTGCACGGCCAGCTTGTGGCGTTCTGAGGTGGTGCGAACGATGTCATCGGTGCGGGCATTCAGGTCTTCGCCCATTTGCTCAAAGAGTGCTGCCGTACGATCAGCCAGTAGCTGCGGGGTGATGCCTTCGCGCGCGGCGGTTTGCTGCATCTTTTGTCCGTGCTCATCCATGCCGGTGATGAACAGCACATCCTTGCCATCAAAACGTGCAAAACGTGCCATCACATCGGTGGCGATGCGCTCATAGGCATGGCCGATGTGCGGGGCGCCATTGGCGTAAGGAATGGCAGTCGAAATAAGGTAGGGCTGCTTCGTCATGGGCCAGCTAATGCCCTCAAATTACGAAGCCTTCAAGGCATCATTGACGAGGGTGAGTTCGGCCAGAACTGCTTGCCTGCGATCAAGGTTAAAAGCTTCGGTGCGGCGGGCAGATTCGGAAATTTGGGCATGGGCCGCTGCGAGTCTTGCACTTGTGCTGGTACCGGCTTGGCCGGCCAGCCAATCGAGCAGCAGATCATTGAAAATGGCGAATTCATCTGGCCCAACGCCCCGGCCCTGAAACAGGCTGGCGATGGAGATGACGTCGGCGGCCTTGGGCTGTCTGATTTGTGCAAAGCGCGCAAAGGCTTTAGCGCCCTGAGAGGTGAGCAATTGCAAGGCTCGGCCGGGGCTGCCACCGGATTGTCGCGCGGCGCGTTCCAAATCCTCACTTTGTGGTGAAGGATCAAGTGGCAAACTATTGATAACATGTATTGTTGCTTGCTCACCGATGGGGTGCAAAGCCAACCGCAGGCAACGGGATTTCAAGGTGCGAAGCAAAGTTCCGGGTTGGTGGGAGACCAAGAACAGAATGACTTTGGCCGGCGGTTCCTCCACCAGTTTGAGGATGGCATTGCCGCTTTCGGCGTTGAGATCATCGGCCGCGTCAACAATGGCCACCCGCCACGCGCCCGATGATGTGAGGCTTAGAAAATGTGAGAGCTGGCGCGAATCATCCACCGCGATTTCGGATTTCAGCCGGCGCGGCTTTGAGTCGTTGAGTTGCCTTTCCAGAATGAACAAGTCAGGGTGGCTGCGATTTTGGATCCAATGCCGGGCTTGGGTGGGATTGGTGCCAGCCAGCACCTGACCTGCCAAGTGGTAAGCCAGAGTGGCCTTGCCAATGCCCTTGGGCCCGTGAATCAGCCAGGCATGGTGGGATTTTCCGGAGCTTAACGCTTTGAGAAATTGGCCTTTGGCGGCTTCGTGCCCGACAACCGTTTCGGCCAAGCGGGGATGCCAGGGAACTTCGCGCGGGTCTTCGCTTGGCTCAGCCATGGTAAGCCAACCACACTTGGCGCGCTACATTTTCGATGTCCTGGCTAGCATCAACCAGCTTGCAGCGCACAGGTTCCGACTTGGCGATGGCCAGAAAGCCATCTCTCAAGCGCTGATGGAAAGCCAATCCTTTGCGTTCATATCTGTCTTCGTCAGCATCTGCGCGTAACTTGGCGCGGGCGAGGCCAAGTTTGGGATCAAGATCAAACACAAGCGTCAAGTTT
This sequence comes from Hyphomicrobiales bacterium, assembly GCA_043731995.1. GTDB lineage: Bacteria > Pseudomonadota > Alphaproteobacteria > Rhizobiales > Aestuariivirgaceae > Aestuariivirga. The sequence continues at coordinate 2,678 of JAYTIG010000493.1, read as the reverse complement.
GGCATTGTGGTGCCAACCATCGATCTCTGCAATTCATCAATCAATGACATTGAGCAACCGCCCGCATAACCTTGGTAGGCGCGGGTTGAATCCATGAAGCGATCGCAGATTACGGTCTTGCCGGCGGCCAGTGCTGGACGAATGACCTTTGCCAAGTGGCTGTCGCGCGCGGCATAGTTCAACAAGGCTTCAGCTTCAGCTGACCAGCTGTTTGGGTCTCCCGAAACCAACAGGGCTCGCAGCGCCTCCGCCTCGGGGGTGCCGCCCGGCTCGCGCGTGGTAACGATGTCTTTGCCCTCAGCACGCATCCTCTCGGCCAGGAGCTTGACCTGCGTGGATTTGCCCGTGCCTTCACCACCTTCAAAAGTTATAAACATCAGCCACCAAAAAACATGATGAGGGCACTGTCTGCCGCCTTCTTCCACATTGAATTCGTGGCGGAGATGTCACTGGCGGCTTGCAAGGGTGCTTCAGCCACGGTCTTGCCATCGACAAGCAGGCTCACTTTTCCCACGTTAGCGCCCGCTTTTATTGGTGCAAGCAAAGGCCCGGTGTAGGTCATTTTCATCTCCGCCCTATCTTGCTCGAAGGGCGCCAGGGCAATCTTGAAGGCATCCGGTATGACGAGATTTGTCCAGCGCTCCTCACCACCCCAGACGCGGGCTTTGGCCACGATGTCGCCCGCTTCATACAGCGTTATTGATTTGAATTGGCCGAAGCCAAAGTCCAGCAATTTTTGTGCCTCGATCTTGCGCTTGTCGATGGCATCAAGGCCGGCAATCACCATGATGAGCCGGCGGCCATCGCGGGTGGCGGAACCCACAAGTCCATAGCCCGCTTCCTTCGTGTAGCCGGTCTTCATGCCATCGGCGCCGGGATAGTCCTTCAGCAATGGGTTTCGGTTTTCTTGTTTGATTTTGTTCCAGGTGAAATCAGGCTGCCTATAGTACTTGTAGTAATCCGGATGGTTCAAAACGATGTAGCGCGCCAGCATGGCCAGGTCGCGCACACTCATGCGCTGGCCGGGGTCCGGCAAGCCGGTGGCGTTGGCAAAGCTGGAATTCTTCAAGCCCAGTTCCTTTGCCCTGTCATTCATGCGTTGCGCGAAGGCCTGTTCAGTGCCCGCAATGTTTTCGGCCATCACGATGCAGGCGTCATTGGCCGATTGGATGATGGCGCCGTGCAAAAGATTGTCGAGTGAGATGCGGGAATTGACTTCGGCATACATGGTGGAGCCGCCAGCCCCCTGCCCGCCACGCTTCCAGGCATCGACAGAAACCGTCATCTCCTGATCGAGTTTCAAATCACCTCGCTTCAGCATGTCAAAGACGATGGCCTGCGTCATCATCTTGCTCATTGAAGCTGGAGGAATGGCCGTATCGGCGTCCTTTTCATAAAAGACGTTGCCGGATTTCGCATCGATCAGAATGGCCTGCTTGGCCAAGGTGTCAAAGGCCGGGGTATCTTGCGCGTGGGCTGAAACCAGACCGAGCAAGATCAAGGCTGCGGCAATAAGATATCGAGAAAATGGCATGCACCGGGTTTTAGTTAAGGCCGGGCACAAAGCCAAATCCTATTTGGCTTCTGGCGGTGTGGCAGGCAAGGCCCAGTCGATTTCCGGCTGCCCCGTTTTGCGCAGGAAGTCATTGGTGTGCGAAAAGGGCTTGGAGCCAAAAAAACCATTATGGGCCGAGAGTGGCGATGGATGCGCCGAGGCAATCACATGGTGGCGGCTGCGATCAATGAGTGCACCCTTGCGCTGGGCATAGGCGCCCCAGAGAATGAAAACGATCGGTTGTTCGCGTTCGTTGAGCAGGCGAACTATGGCATCGGCGAACTGCTCCCAACCCTTGCCCTGGTGGGAGGCGGCGCGCCCGGCTTCAACAGTTAGAACGGAATTCAACAGCAATACGCCTTGTTCCGCCCAGCTTTGCAAATTGCCATGGCGCGGTGGTGGAATGCCCAGGTCGGTCTGCATTTCCTTGTAGATGTTGATCAGGGAAGGTGGCGGACGCACCCCGCCACGCACCGAAAAACACAATCCATGGGCCTGGCCTTCTCCGTGATAGGGGTCTTGGCCCAGGATCACGACACGCACTTTCTCCAGCGGTGTCAGATCAAGTGCTGCAAACCACTCCGAACCCGTGGGATAGATGACCTTGCCGGATTCACGCTCGGCCAAAAGGAAAGCGCGCAGGGCCTGCATATAGGGGGCGTCGAATTCTCCCTGCAGTGCCTTTAGCCAGCTTTCGTGAAGGCGAACCAATAGGCCTATCCCAAATGCTTTTTGAAAAACGCAATGTCATCATCGACGACATGATCGTGTTCTGCGCCCCAGAAGCAATGATCGGCCCCGGCAATGCGTTGCAGCGTCACCTCACAGCGCTTTGCCTTCAGCGCCTCAAAGAGTGCCAAGCCTTGTTCGAAAGGAACAAGCCGGTCTTTGTCTCCATATTGCAAAAGCATGGGAGGTGCGCCCTTGTGCACATAGGTGATGGGTGAGGCGGCGCGTGCTTCTTTCTTGCGGCGCTGCACTGGCCCGCCAATCAAAAGGCTTTCAGCAGAATCAGCCGAATCCGTATTGCCCAGGCTCTTGAGCTTGAGTTTCTGCTTTTGCATAGTTAGGAAATCGGTTGGGCCAAACCAGTTGACCACACAGGAAACCGCACTGGAACCCT
>JAYTIG010000492.1:0-9293 GCA_043731995.1 Hyphomicrobiales bacterium | reverse complement strand
TCCCTGTTCCCGTTTTGCCATGGTGAATCAGGACACTGTTTAAGGCGCATTATCGCCTGAGGGAGGCGCTAGTGGAGTATTTCAATTACCTGCTGGATCAGATTTCCATCACATACAATCTTCTCGCAAGTGGATGGGGATTGCAGTTGATCTGGGGCATTGGTTGGACCTTGGCGGTGACCGCCGTCTCCATGTTGATCGGTGCAGTGTTCGGAACTCTGGTGGCGGCGGCGAAACTTTCAGGCCGCGGCCCATTGAAATTCGTTGGCGAAGCCTACACCACGGTGTTTCGCGGCGAACCGGAACTTTTGATCATCTATCTTTTTTACTACGGTGGAACCCAGCTTCTGACGGGTGCAGCACGGTCCACGGACACAATTGGTTCAACCGACGTCCTGAACATGCCGAGCTTTCTTGGCGGCGTTCTCGCAGTCGGCATCATTTCTGGAGCCTATCAGGCGGAAGTCTATCGGGGCTCTTTTTTGGCAATCATGCGCGGGGAGCTGGAAGCAGCACGGGCCTATGGCATGTCGGCCTTCACGCGCCTGCGACTCGTTATCGTGCCCCAGGTCTTGCGTCTGGCTGTTCCAGGGCTGGGCAATGTATGGCAGTTGACCATCAAGGATTCGGCGCTGATTTCTGTTACCGGTGTGGTGGAACTGATGTTGTCTGCCAACAAGGCGGCACGTTCGACACATCACTCGCTACTGTTCTATGCGCTGGCGGGCGCACTTTATCTGGTCATGACTTCGATATCGACACCGATCTTCAATAAGGCTGAGCGCTATACCTCGCGCAGCTTTGTGCGGCCGAAATGACAGGTGCGTGATGGATACTGATTTTTATCTTTCAACTATCTGGAGCGTGCTGAAGGCATTACCCCTGACGCTTGAGATCTGGTTCTTCGGCGTCGCCATTGGCCTGTTTCTCGCTTGCTGCTTGACCTGGATGCGGGCCTCGGGTTTCAAACTGGGTAGCCTCTTTGCACAGGCCTATGTTTTCGTGTTCCGTGGATCGCCTTTGCTCGTGCAGATCTATCTGATCTATTTCGGGCTTTCACAATTTTACTTTGTCCGAAATAGCCCGATTATATGGCCAGTGTTGCGCGATCCCATGTATTGCACCATCATGGCCATGGCGATGAACACGGCCGCCTATTCCAGTGAAATTTTTCGCGGTGCACTCCGGGCCGTTCCTGCCGGGCCCATTGAAGCGGCGAAGGCTTTTGGCATGCCGGCCCTCACGCGTTTCCGTCTGATCATCCTGCCCATGGCGCTGCGACTGGCGTTGCCCGCCTATTCAACCGAAATCATTCTCATGACTAAGGCGACAGCACTGGCCTCGGTGGTTACCATTATGGAGATGATGGGGGTGGCGCAGAAAATTCAGCACGACACATTCCGTCCGATCGAAGTGCTCACCTGTGCCGGTCTGATTTATCTGGCTCTCAATTTTTCGATCGCTCGGCTGTTCGTTATGGTGGAGTATCTTCTCTCGCCGCACTTGCGCCCGGCACTTGAACAATCTCAGCAAATCAAACCTGTTCCCGAGGTGTTGTAATGCCTGCCAATCCGAATCCGACCATGAAAACAGCGGCTGTTGCCAACGGCAAGTTGGCAATTGCAGTCAAGGACATGCGCAAGAGCTTCGGTGACCATCAAGTGCTGAAGGGCATATCGTTGGAAGCCCATGAGGGGGATGTCATTTCCATTCTGGGCTCATCTGGCTCCGGCAAAAGCACCTTTCTACGCTGCATCAACTTGCTGGAAATGCCAGACTCTGGTGAGGTGCGGGTGGGCGGTGAACTCATCCGCATGAAGCGCGGGAAGGATGGCCAGCAAGTGCCAGCTGATATTCGCCAGGTTGAACGCTTGCGTACGGACCTTGCCATGGTGTTCCAGAGTTTTAATCTTTGGTCACACATGACGGTACTGGAAAATCTCATCGCCGCACCGATACATGTGCTAAAGCGGCCGCGCGCGGAATGCGTTGAGCAAGCCGAGGCCCTTTTGAACCGCGTCGGCATTTGGGAGCGCCGAAACTATTATCCCACGCACATGTCGGGCGGCCAGCAACAGCGCGCCGCCATCGCCCGCGCCCTTGCGATGAACCCCAAAGTCATGCTGTTTGACGAGCCGACTTCTGCGCTTGATCCGGAATTAGTGGGTGAGGTGCTGCGGGTCATGCGTTCACTCGCGGAAGAGGGTCGCACCATGCTGGTGGTGACACATGAAATGAGCTTTGCGCGTGATGTGTCAAGCCGGGTGATGTTCTTGCACAAGGGGGAGGTGGACGCGCTGGGTGCACCAAAGGACATGTTTGCAAATCCTCCAAGCCAGCAATTCAAGCAGTTTATTGCAAACTTCAACAAGTAGGCACGTGGAATTGGCTTGGTAAGCTTCGCTCACACTGTGGCGCACCGGGATTTGACGTGGGCGTTTGAAGCGGCACAACGCGCGGCCCAAGCGGTTGATTTACTCCGAAACCGCCGACATCTTTTGCGACGGGCGCGGTAGCAGACTGGCGGCGATCAGCAGCACGACTGAGAGGGCCATCAACAAGGTGACGGCGACGGTGATTGCCGGCTGCCCATGACATCAAAAGGTGATCCATCTTTATGCTTGCCACAGCCGTCGCCATTATAGCGATACCGCAAAGGCCCTTGCGGAAGATCAAGGCGCACGGTTGCATCGATTTTCTTGACCGTATTAATCGATGCGCGGGACATTGGCTTCGCGCATGTCAGAGCGAACCGGTGCCAACGCGTCTGGGCCTGTAATTTTCCACTGTGCTAGGCCGCTCTGATCCGCGTCACGGATTTTGACAATGACGCTCCCGTCTGTTGCAACGGCGATGTCTGCCATTTAGGGCGCGGTGAAGTGGACATGTTACCCTTGACATCGAATTTAACACAGAGCGCGGAGTTCTGACAGTAACCGGATGGCCGGTAGAACCACACGAATAGACATTGGAGAATGGGCCGCGCTGGGCAACGGGCCGAATGGATAGCATTTCTCCATATTGGTTCGAGAGATGTTCGCGCGTAACAATTGGAACATAATACCAACTTTTCCAATCGATCATTCCGTTGGGGAGGAATAGCTTGTTGAGCCGCAGTTTATAGAAAGGTGTCGTCGCTCTGGTGTGATGAATTAGCTCAATCAGATGGAAGCGTCGCCAATCGACTAGCTTCTGGCGCGGCAAGTTTTGACTCGCTTCAGGCATTTGATAGAGTTTTTGCTGTCTCTAATTAATTCAACAGGTGACAGCGCTCCGTTCTTGGTGCGTTTGCGTTGCGGATTGTAGAACATCTCGATGTAGTCAAACACATCTTGGCGCGCATCGTCCTATGGTTGCAGGTTTTGCGTCTGATGCGTTCTTGCTTGAGCAGGTTGAAGAAGTTCACGGCGGCGGCGTTGTCGTGACAGCTGCCCCTTCGGCTCATGCAGTGTCAGGTACGGTAACGTCAAACTGACGATGCAGGGTGTTGTCGACAACGATTGATGGCTTGTTACCACAGGCGCCGAGCGACGCCTGTAGCCGATTTGGGCTTTAATCCCTGCCATTCTGGTCAGTCTTGCGGCCCGGTTCGGGCAGCAGGTCTCGCCTTGGTCTCGAAAATCATCATGCAGCTTGAGGTGGCCATAGACCTGCCGCTGTCCTTCCAAACTTCTTTGAGCAGCTCGGTTTGTCGCTCATCTTCCAGATTCCGTTTGCTGAACGGCCGCTTCAGCCACGCATAGAACCCACTCGAGTGAACTGTCAGCATGCTGCACATGCGACGCACGTTGAACTGCTGGTGAGACCCTTGATGAACGCGTATCTCATTTTGCATCCTTGGCGAAATACGCGGTGGCCCTATTTAGGATGTCACGCTGCTCGGTGATGCGGGCCAGCTCTTGCTTCGGCCGCCGGATCTCCGCTGACTGATCCTCCGTCAACACCACACGGGGAGAAGCAGTGCTACGTCCAGCCGTATAGCGAATGGGCACCGACCTCCCAGACGCTGCGGTACGTCAGTGAGCGAGAGCCCGCGCTCCGTAATCTATTTGATTGCGTCCAAACTGAAGTCTTCAGTGAAGTTACTTCTGCCCATGATCGTCTCCTTGCCTCATTTTAAGGGGCAAAGCGTCTACAAATCCAGGGGCTATTCAGTCCGCTACGGTCAGATTCCTGCCGTTAACACTCACGCAGCATCACCCACTATTTGCCGGAAGCGATGTGGCTACCAACATTGCTGAATTGAACGACAATCTGGCTTGCCAGCACTGGCATGATTAGAACGAGGGCAACGCCCATGGCAGCGGCAATCAGGCCGTATTCAATGGCAGTGGCACCGTCTTGGTTAAGAGCAAATTTCTTGAACATGATTGAGCCTTTCGAGTTGGTGGCCCAAAAAAAACATACCGGTCTTACTTAAATCTTGCAGAATTCGTTTAATTCAGAGCAATCGGCCTTAGATGAACAACAATTCATCTTGGAGTTGCGTTAAGCTTAAGATTGGCGTGGTGTGGTTGGAGTTTGCAGGAATTTTTTATTTGATCCGCATGCAAGCAGGGGACAAGCCTTGCAGTCCTAACTGTGATGCAATGATTGCAGTTACCTTGGATCGCAACACTTTGCCCAGAGAGGCCTCCAAGCGTTGAAGCCGGACAACGCTCACCTGGCTTTGGTCGGGTTCATCTTGCTAGATGTATTAGGCCTATCCATTTCACAAATGATCCATAGAACTTTTTCGGCCTTCAAGTTGTCCGAGATGGCGGAAAACTGCAAAACGAGCGGATAGCTTTCCGTGCGTCAGGGCGAGACAATGAGGACAGGAGGGCAGGCGTTAGTGTTCCAAAAGATTTCCCTTTGCAAGCACCACCTATGCCGCGGTCACATGTGTACCGCGGCCAGCTTGGCTTGAGCATTGGCAAGTTGCGAAGTTTAATGGGCTATTTGGGTGGTTCGATGGTAATCGAAGGATCATATTTGATGTGTTGGGTGGATACCGAGTGTGTGCCCATGGCAGTTCCATCAACAATTATGCCGGCCGGCAATCCATTGTCGCCCTTGTAAAGGGTAATGTGGCTTGATGTCTTTATGCCCATCGCCTCGCCCGCGCTGTCATATTTATAGACGGGGTAAGAGTGGCCGTCGAAATCTTCACTGGAACCGCAGATAAAATTAGATCGCGTATCTTTGAAACTGCTCATCATTGTATTGAGCATATTGACACCGATGGGGCCGGGTGCTGCCATCCATTTATCGCCCCTCTTCATCCACGAACCTTGGGGCAGGATCACCATTTCCATCTGATCCATCTTGATGTGTTCGGACGTTGGCAGGATCACGTCCGCCTCCATTTTGGTCGTCTTGCCACCTGCGTCGGAACTCATCGTCATGTGATAAGGTCCGGCATGCATCATGCCTTGCATGATGGCATCCACATCCGATTTGCAATCGGCATGGGCCGAGGTTGCGGCAATAAGAGTTACGGCAGTTGCAGCAAAAATCAATTTCAATTTGGCCTCCGAAATGAAGCCCCCATGACTTGCTAGCGTGGCTGGCTTTCGGGCGCAAGTATTGGCTTTTGGATGCACGACACCAGATTGAATTTCCAAATCCGAGAGTAAATCGCAATATTGTTGGCCTTGTTCCTTGGGGAACAGCGGATACATGCGAGCGGGATCATTCTCCATCTCAAGCCCGGGCAATCATGCACCGGATAACACAAAGGAGTATATTATGTCCAAGTTCGTAACCTTCACCACCCTCGCAGCGCTCACGTTGGGTGCAGTTGCCATGCAGAGCAATCTCGCTTCAGCCGGAAACCGCACAACGGTTGGGAAGATCATGCAGTTGCCTTCGGGCCAGAATTAGGTCAGCAATATTGATGTCAATCATATCCCCCAGTCTCCCGAGCCATTGCCTATTCCTGGTCAGGGCGGCGGCGCAGGCGGCGGCATGGGCAACGGTTCTTCAGGTGGCGGCCACAATCATCACTCGGATTTCAGCATTTCCCTTGACACCTACGGCACCTTCGATCCGGCCCACTTCTGCCGTGATGTGATGCACAAGCACAAGATCGTGCGAGTCTGCTATGTTTCGCAGGCCAGCTATGCCCCAGCCTTTTCTTTCGGCTTTGGTTGGTGATCGCCGGGCGCGCAATCCGCAAACAGTTTGAAATGGCCGCCCTGCACTTATCAAAGCGCTCGGTGGCCAAAACGTTTGGGCGCGATACAGAAATTAAGCTGATCCCTGTTCCGCCAGGAACAGCGCAAAGGCCCAGGCGGGTTCAATCTCCATTTCAATCCGGTGCATCATGCAGCGGAACCCCAAGGAGAAGAACATGTCGAAAGCAAAGAAACTTGTTGCCGTTGCAATGATAACCTTCATCACTGCTGCAAGCTTCGTGACAGAAAATGCCCATGCCACAAATGATCCTGGCAACAATCCGAGTTGCGGCGATGGCAGTGCCAATCAACCTCCGCGCAGCAGCGGCGATCCAGGAAACAACCCCAGTGATGGAAGCAGTGGCAATCCCGCTCCGCGCAGCGACAACTCGTTTGGCTCGTCGAACGTCATTTATCCTGCACCCTCGAATGGTAAGTTCAAGCTGGATCATACGGGTTACGGTGCGGCATTTCCTAACGGCCACGTCAGGAATTGCCGCCTTTGTCAGATCCGATAATCTCAACAGCTATTGAATATCTTTTGCCCCTAGGCCGCGCCACAGAAGTTCTGTCGTGCGGCCGAATCTTTTCATGCTCACATTAAAGATTGAATCCTGTTCCGCCCGGAACAGCACCAAAGCCGAAACACGATCATTCTCCATCTCAACCCCGGGCAAGACGTCCGGATAAACAAACCAATGGAGAATATCATGTCGAAGACCACAAGCCTTGCCGCTCTCGTTTCCCTCACTCTAGGTGCCACCTGCCTGCAAACCAATTTTGCCTCGGCGGGGGCATCACCTTCGATGATCACCACCAGCCAAATGGCATGCATCGTCAATGCGCCCGCTCAGCAGTCCGCCACCGTCACCCAAACATCTTCCCCCACCGTCTCCAATAATGGCAGCAGTACGCGCATAAGTTCTGCGATGGACAGCAGCCGGAATTCGGGTGGTAATGCGCATGGCAATTCAAAATATATGGTCTTCACGCATGTAAAGCACACAGCTCAAACATTTGGTAACAGGATCAAAAATAGTTTTGCGGCCAAGGGCGCCCGGCTCAATCCTGCCGCAACAGGCGGTCGCGTTCCGCAGGCACAAACTGGCACGATCAATGGCAACAGCAAGGGTAAAGGCGGGAAAGGCGTCCCAGGCTATGACAATGTTGGCAAAGGCCCCAGTGTCAATTTGCCGGGTAGCATCAACAACAATGGCTTAAAAAGCGTTCCGGGTTTTGAGAACGCCGATAATGGCCCCAGCGTCAACTTGCCAGGCAGCCAGAAGAAGGGCTCTGCCGCTGATGCCGCCAATTTTATGGCAGGACAGGAAAATGCTGATGTCGCCGCATTGCTGAATAATGCGGCCCAAGGCCCCAGTGTCAACTTGCCATCACAATCAAGTGCTGCCCAAGAACAAGCCGATGGGCTGCTCAATGGCATTGTGATCTTCTTCGCTGGGGGTGGGTCGTCAGCACCAACTGATGTCAAAGGCAACGAAGCTGGTGCCCGTACTGCTGCCCGTGCCACGACACCCAACGCCAATGGGGAGGGCAAAGGGCAAGGTGGAGCAAGCGCAGATCAGCACACTGTGGTCACATCGGAAAATTTGAACGGGCAGTATAAGGATTCCAGTGGCGGCGCCATCATGACAGAAGGCTATATGTTGAGAGACGCCTTTACCGGCGAAATAACTGGCGGATCAATGAGCATCGTCGGCCCAATCACGATTACCAAGTCCAAGAAAATGCCCGGCGATGATAGCACTGGCCCGGTTGATGCCCGTGACGGCCTTGCCATCAACAATCCCTTCTCGGCCCGCAACAATGGTGGCGGAACCGATAACAACGTTGACCAGGCAGGCGCCGGAGCCGGTGACATCGCCCCCAACTCTTCCTATGCCCAAAAGGAAAATGGCGATGGCAGCAATGATGCTGGCGAAAATTACACCGCCTCATCAGGCGCGCTGGCTCCAAGCTCTTCTTTGACCAAAAAGAACCAGGGTGACGGCGGTAATGCCGACAATTGCGGCGGCGGAAACTCTTCCACGCTTGGCAAGATCAAGGTCAACGGATCGCCAACCAATGGCCAGCTTGCCGCGCAAACTTCATGCGGGCGCAAAGTCGCGTATCGATGATGCAAAAGCCGCAAGGCGGGAGAAATCCCGCCTTTTCGCTGAGATGACAGGCCGACACTTCTTGCCTAGCATGAAATCTCGCAGGGGATTTCAGGACTTCATGGCAGCGGCAGACAAAGAGGCGACACGGCATCTTGCGGCGATCTTGGTCGCCGATGCCGTAGGCTAGAGCCGCATGATGGCCGCTGATGAAAAAGGCACATTGGCTTCGCTCACCAGACATCGCCGTGAACTCATTGACCCACTGATTGCCGCATTCAACGGACGTATTGTCAAAGGCACTGGTGATGGCTTCTTGGCTGAATTCACCAGCGTTGTGGATGCGGTGCGCTGCGCCATTGGTTTGCAACAGGCCATGGCCACAAGGACGGTTGGTGAAGCAGCTGAAAAGCGCTTGACTTTCCGCATGGCTATCAACATTGGCGACATCATCTCGCAGGATGGTGATATTTTTGGCGATGGAGTGAATGTGGCCGCGCGATTGGAGCCTTTGGCTGAGGCGGGTGGTTTGTGCATTTCAAAATCGGTGCATGATCAGATTCGTAACAAGGTGGAGGCCAGTTTCACCGACATTGGTGCGCATGCAGTGAAGAATATAGCCGTTCCGGTTGAGGCATTTGCACTTTCGGCGTCAACCATTTCGGCCCTTGCCCCGTCTCACCCTGAAAACTCCACCACGAAATCCAATCGCAAAATCATACTTATTACCTTGGTTGGAGTGATTGTTGCCAGTGCCGCTAGCGGGGTTTGGTTCTTTGGCGCGAAGTCGACAGGCAACGCTCCTGCGGTAATTTCGCTGGATGCGATTTTGAAAGTTGAGCTGCCCAACACAACAGATGCTGCGCGCGCCAAGTTGGTGAAGGAATATTTTTCCGCCCATCAACATCGTTCCATGGTTCTGGCCCCCAAGGCCAAGGCGCGATGGTGGTCGGCCGATTGGCCAAGCACGGATCAGGCCGTGGACAAGGATCTGGAGCGTTGCCAGGCCTATTATCAAGAA
>JAYTIG010000491.1:0-3571 GCA_043731995.1 Hyphomicrobiales bacterium | reverse complement strand
CAATGCCAAGATCATGCGTGATCAGCAGCAACGCCATGCCCATTTCAGCCTGCAAATCTTTCAGCAGTTTGAGGATTTGCGCTTGAACCGTAACATCGAGAGCCGTGGTGGGCTCATCTGCAATCAAAATGTCAGGCTTGTTGGCCAGCGCCATGGCAATCATCACGCGCTGTCGCTGCCCGCCGGAAAGCTGGTGTGGGAAATCCGCAAGTCGCGAGGCCGCTTCGCGAATGCCCACTTTTTCCAACAACTCAATAATCCGCGCCCGCGCCGTTTCACCGCGCAGGCCCTGATGCAATTCCAGTATTTCGCCAATCTGCTTCTCAACCGAGTGCAGCGGGTTAAGGCTGGTCATCGGCTCTTGAAAAATCATGCTGATGGCGCGGCCCCGCACAGCACGCAGCGTGCGGTCATCCGCTTTCAACAGGTCTACGCCTTTGAACAGAATTTGCCCTGAAGGATGCGACGCGGGCGGATATTGCAACAGCTTCAGGATTGAGAGAGCCGAAACCGATTTGCCCGACCCGCTCTCGCCCACCAGCGCCAAGGTCTCGCCTTTGTTCAAAGTGAAACTCACTTTGTCCACCACCACCGCGTCGCCAAAAGCCACGCTCAGGTCTTTCACTTCAAGCAACACTTCGCTCATGTGAAAGTCTTTCGTGGATCAAGCGCATCGCGCACCGCTTCGCCAATGAAGATCAGCAGCGTGAGCATGACGGATGAAAGCAGGAAGATGCTGATGCCCAGCCAAGGCGCCTGAAGATTGTTCTTGCCCTGTTGCACCAATTCACCCAGCGATGCAGAGCCCGGCGGCAGGCCATAACCCAGATAATCCAGCGCTGTAAGCGTGGTCACAGAGCCCGCTACGATGAAAGGCATGAAGGTGACGGCCGAGATCGTGGCATTGGGCAAAAGATGGCGGAACATGATCTTGGCATCCGAAAGGCCCAGCGCACGTGCCGCACGCACATATTCAAGGTTTCGCGCCCGCAGGAATTCAGCGCGGATCACATGCACCAGATGCGTCCATGAGAACATGACCAAAATGCCCAGCAACAGCCAGAAATTGGGCGTGATGAATGCCGCCAGAATGATCAGCAGATAAAGCGTGGGCACTGATTGCCAGATGTCGATGAAACGTTGAAACAGCAAATCCGTCCAGCCGCCGAAATAGCCCTGCACCGCACCCGCTGCGATGCCGATCACCGATGAAATCACGGTGAGCATAAGGCCAAAGGCCACGGAGACGCGAAAGCCATAAATCAACCGCGCAATCACATCGCGGCCCTGATCATCCGTGCCCAGCCAATTCATATTGCCGATAATGCATTGTGCGTCCGCGGCCTTTTGTGGATATTTCACGCAAGCCTCATCGCGCGTCATCAGGAAAGCGGGCCGCGAAGGGGCGGGGGCTGGAATTTCCTGGTTTGCCGTGTTGTAGGAATAGCGCACCAGTGGCCAGATCATCCAGCCATTGGCATTGATCTCGTCATAATTCACAGGGTCACGGAAATTGGTCTTGGCCAGAAAACCGCCGAATTTGGACTCGGGATATTCCTTCATGAGCGGGAACAGAAGTTCACCCTTGTAGGAAGCAACAATCGGCCTGTCATTGGCGATCAGCGGCGCCAGGATCGAGATCAGGAACAGGGCCAGAAAAATCCAGAAAGACCAGAAGCCGCGTAAATTGGCGCGGAACAGCGAAAGCCTGCGGCGGGTGAGTGGATCAAGTTTCATGATCACACATCACGCGATTCAAAATCGATGCGCGGATCGATCCAAGTGTACATGAGGTCGGATAGCAGTGCCACAAGCAGGCCCAGCAGTGTGAACACCCAAAGCGAAGCCAGCACCACGGCATAGTCGCGTTGCTGGATGGATTTGTAAGTGAGCAAGCCCAGCCCATCGAGAGAGAACACTTGCTCAATCAGCAGTGAGCCCGCAAAGAAAGCCGAAATGAAAGCGCCGGGCAGGCCCGAGATCACCAGCAACATGGCGTTGCGAAATACGTGGCCATAAAGCACGCGGTTGTTGGTCAGGCCCTTGGCCCGCGCCGTCACCACATATTGCTTGCGGATTTCATCAAGGAAAGAGTTTTTGGTGAGCAGTGTCGTGGTGGCAAATCCGGAAACGCCAAGCGCAGTAAGCGGCAGCGCCAAATGCCAGGCATAGTCCTTCAGCTTGCCCCACAAGGTGAACTTGGAAAAGTCATCTGAGGTGAGGTGCCCCAGCGGAAACCAGTTCCAATAGCTGCCCCCCGCAAAGAGAATAATGAGGAAGATCGCGAATATGAAATTTGGAATCGCATAGCCAAAGCTGATGATGGCCGAGGTGGTGATGTCAAAGCGCGAACCCTCGCGCACCGCTTTGGCAATGCCCAGTGGAATTGAAACCGCATAGGAAAAAATCAGTAGCCATAGGCCCAATGAAATCGAAACTGGCAGTTTCTCCAAAATCAGCCGCGATACGGGCTTGGATTGGAAATAGCTGTCGCCAAAATCAAAGCGTGCATAATTCCACACCATTTCGGCAAAGCGTTGCGGCGCTGGCTTGTCGAAGCCGAATTGCTTTTCCCATTTCTTGATGGTGTCGGGGTCAATGCCGCGGGCACCCTGATATTTTGAATTGCTGGTGGCTGAAACTTCCTCGCCGCCGCCATTGAGTTTGGCGTCCGGCTGGCTGGGGTTTTCCAGTTTGGAGATCAGTTGCTCAATCGGCCCACCGGGCACAAATTGCATCACGGTGAAATTGATCAGCAGCGCCCCCAACAGCGTGGGGATCATCAACAATAGTCGTTTGACAAAATAGGCGCCCATCAACCTGCGATCTTCTTGGCCTTTGCCTCATCCCACCACCAGGTGGTTGGAACACCCAAGCCATAGTCTGGCGCCTTGTCTGGCCGGCCGAAACGATCCCAATGCGCGATGCGCTCAGTGGGCCCAAACCATTGCGGCACGAAATAGCTGTTCCACATCACGGCCCGGTCGAGCGCCCGGCAAGCCGCTACCAGTCCATTGCGATCCTTCACAAAGATAAGCTTTTCAATGAGCGCATCAATCGCCACATTCTTGATGCCGGCAAAATTGCGCGAGCCTTGTTTGTCTGCGGCAGCCGTCCCCCAGAAATCGCGCTGCTCATTGCCCGGCGAAAGCGTTTGGCCAAAACTGCCCACGATCACGTCAAAATCAAAGGTGTCCTGGAGCTTCTTGAACTGTGCTTCATCAATGCTGCGCACCGTGGCCACAATGCCCAGTTTGGCCAAGTCTTGTACATAGGGCAGCGTGATGCGCTCGAAGAGCGGGTTGTCCAGCGTGAATTCAAAACCCAAAGTCTCGCCCTTGGCATTTTTGAGAATGGTTTTGCCATTGGCCTCATCGGCCTTCCAACCCGCATCAGCGAGTAGTTGCGCAGCCTGCTTCAGGTTCTTGCGCCGCGCTTTCGGGTCTGAATTCAAAGGGTTCTGATATTCTGTGGTGAAAACTTCCGGCGGCAGTTTGTCTTTCAACGGTTCCAGCAGCGCCAGCTCTTCCGGCGATGGCAGGCCCGTAGCCTCAAGCTCGGAATTGCTGAA
>JAYTIG010000490.1:0-3573 GCA_043731995.1 Hyphomicrobiales bacterium | reverse complement strand
CGCCTTCGATGGGTTTGTCAAAGCCATTGATGGTGATTGAAGCCTTCTGCCCTGTCTTCACACGTGGCAAATCGGATTCCGGCACTTCCGCCATTAGCTTCACAGTTCCATCGGCCACAATCTCATACATGGGTGACTTTTGCCCCGAAGCGATGCCACCCACCTGAACGGTGCGGCTGGCGATATAGCCATCCACGGGTGCCTTGATTTCGGTGCGCGATTTGCTGAGCTGCAGATTGGCCATCTGTGCGTCAATGCTCAAGCGGTCCGTCTTGGCACCTTCGAGCACCAAGTTCGCGGCCGACAGCTGGGCGGCGGCAAGGTCAAAGGTCGCTTGCACTTGGTCAAAAGTCTGCTGGGTGGCCACACCCGACGTGCGCAGCTTTTTGGTGCGCTCCAAATCAGAATCAGCCTTGTCACGGCTGATCTGCGCCTGGTCAATCTGGTTCTGGGCCTGCTGAACGGCGAGATCATTGCGCGCCAGGCTGGCTTTGGTCTGCTGAATTTGAATATCGATGGAATTGGAGTTGAGCCGGGCCAGAACCTGGCCCTTCTTCACCACATCACCCTCTTCCGCCAGAAACTCGGTGATGGAAAGGCCCTCAATTTCAGGCGATACCAAAACCATTTCACCTGCGGCAAAGCTGCCGGTCACATTGAGTTCTTCGGCAATCGGCCTTTTGGCGGCAGTAAGAACGGAAATTGTAGGCGGGGCTGGCGTATCTGCGCTGGCCATGGCCGTGGATGACAAGAGGATGGCCGCGACCAAGCCCAATACCTGCAATTGCTTCATCTTCTTCATTCCCATTATTCCGCTGCCTTCAGTTTTTGCTTTTTGAGGCGCGGGCAGTGCGCCTCCAGATAATTCATCGCCGCTTTCAAAACACATTCGCCATAGCCCATCACGAAGCGCGAGCCCGGATCATCGCATTCACCACTGGGTTTATTGCGGGCCTCAGCAATGCGGGTAATATCTTCGCTCAGGTCGGCATGTTGCTTGGCAATTGCAAGATCCATATGTTCTTTTGTGAGATGTTCCTGGAACAACATTTCAAAGAGGAATTCGCTCTTGTATTTGTCCTTGCCTGGCAGCACGGCAAGGCCCTTGGCCAAGGCTGCACGGCCCGCCTCAGTGATCGCGTAAACCTTCTTGTCTGGCCGGCCCGATTGTTCTTCAGCGCGGACAGTCAACAGGCCTTCGGCGTTCATTTGCGTCAGGGCAGGATAAATTGAGCCGAAGCTGGCGTCTATGAAGTGTGAAAACATGCCATCTTCGATTTCCTTCTTCAATTCATAGCCTGAGGCTTCCTTCAAGGTGAGGACGCCAAGGCACAAAGTCCTGATGTTCATGCGATCTATTTATCCCAGAGCGATATATTGCGGCTCGATATATGACAGCTTGATATAGGTGGCAAGCGCTACTTTCAAAGAAATGGCTCTGTGGACAGCTTCCGGGCACCTTGCTCCAACATTAGGCACAGCCCAAATTTGAGCAATGTAACACTTGTCATCATCGGTTTGGTTCGATAAGCCTTTAACTAACTCCGGGAACACGGGGAAAGTTTGTAATGGCAACAGAGGGGGTTTTAATTTGGAGTATTTTCTCCAGCAGCTCATCAACGGGCTGACACTCGGGTCCATCTACGGACTCATCGCCATCGGCTACACGATGGTTTATGGCATCATCGGCATGATCAATTTTGCCCATGGTGATGTTTTCATGGTGGGCAGTGTTGTCGCTTTCATCGTGGTATTGATGTTGGGGCTGACGGGTGGGTCTGGCCCATTCCTGATCATTTTGGCATTGGCCCTTGTGGTGCTGATCGCGATGGTGATCGCAGCTACTTACAACTGGACCATTGAACGCCTGGCTTACCGCCCCTTGCGCGGCTCATTCCGCCTCGCCCCGCTGATTTCCGCCATTGGCATGTCCATCGTGCTGCAGGAATTCGTGCGCCTTGCGCAAGAAGCGCGCCCCAAACCCATTCAAAGACTGGTCAGCGGTGGCTATGAGCTGATGCACAAACAGGTGGGTGAGCAGGATTTTGCTGTCACCCTCACCAATATGCAAATCCTGATCATTGTTTCCACGCTTGTGCTGATGACGATCTTCACACTTATCATTCAACGCACATCGCTGGGCCGCGCGCAACGCGCCTGTGAGCAAGACACCAAGATGGCCTCGCTGCTCGGCATCAACGTTGACCGCACGATTTCAATCACCTTCATATTGGGTGCCGTGCTTGCGGCTTTCGCCGGATTGCTGTTTTTCTTGTATTACACCGAAACTGACTTCTTTGTGGGCTTTGCGGCGGGCATCAAGGCCTTCACGGCCGCCGTGCTCGGAGGCATTGGCTCCATCCCTGGCGCGATGATGGGCGGCATGCTCATTGGTTTGATCGAAGTGATGTGGTCGGCCTATTTCTCGGTGGAGTACAAAGACGTTGCAGCTTTCACCATCCTTGTGCTGGTGCTCATTTTCATGCCGCAAGGTTTGCTGGGCAAGCCGGAAGTGGAGAAGGTTTAAATCATGTCTGCGCCCATCAAATCCTCCTCCGGTGGAGGCGAAGCCAAGGTTTTGTCTTCTGCTGAAATTGCCAGGGACTTAGTGTTCACCGGCATCATCACAGCCCTTATTCTTACGCCAATCGTGGCGATCCGCACGCAGCTTGATCAAGGTTCACTCACGTGGCATCCGCGATTTGGCCTTGCCTTGTCCTTGGCCGGGATTGTTGTTGCTGCCAGACTCTTGTTTCACGTCTTGGTGTGGAATCCCCGGGCCAAGGCTGCACTCGAACCCGATACCGAGGCTTCAAGACCTGTTGTCGCAAAAGGCCCTTCTCTGGCGGATAGGCTTGGGCCCAAAGTCGGGCCGATCTTGCTGGTGTTGGCTATCTTGCTGCCCTTCTTCTTTATCGCCATCGGGCACAGCAGCGGGCTCTTTCCCGGGTGGGATCGCCGCGGCATCGATTTTGCCATCACCGTTCTGCTTTACATCATGCTGGGTTGGGGCCTGAATGTTGTGGTCGGCCTCGCCGGGTTGTTGGACTTGGGCTATGTGGCCTTTTACGCCGTTGGTGCCTATACCTATGCCTTGATGGCCACGCGCTATCTGCCCCAGTGGTTCGGCCCCGGCATTCTGCCTTACGCCTTCTTCATCAGTGTTCCGATTGCCGCCTTTCTCGCATCTATGTGGGGCATGGTATTGGGCTTTCCCGTGCTGCGTCTCAAGGGTGACTACCTCGCCATTGTGACGTTGGCTTTTGGTGAAATCATTTATCAGGTGCTGCAAAACTTTTCGCGCTTCACCGAAGGGCCGCGCGGCATTGGCGTGCCCAAGGCAACCTTCTTCGGTATTCCATTCGACAAATCGGATTCCGGCTTTGCCTCACTTTTCCATCTTGAATACAACCGCATCCAATATTTCACCTTCCTCTATTTTGTGATCCTGATACTTGCCCTCGTGACTTTCCTTGTCACGCGCAAGCTGCGCCGCCTGCCCATCGGCCGCGCCTGGGAAGCGCTGCGCGAAGATGAAATTGCCTGCCGTTCGCTCGGCATCAATACCACCAC
>JAYTIG010000489.1:0-1248 GCA_043731995.1 Hyphomicrobiales bacterium | reverse complement strand
CCATCGTAGCTGTTGAAGCCATATCCACTTCAAACTCATAGGGGCGATCATTCTCGTTGCCAAACATCACGGCATCAACACCAGCTGCTTGCAGCGCTATCAAATCCTGGCGCGCGCCTTCCACCAAACCCTCAAGGCCCGCCTTCCTGTCATAAAGCGGAGCGCCGGGAAGGGCGCCAACATGCACCATGGCAATGACTGGCTTGGTCTTGCCGAAGACAGATTGAAAACGTGCCGACATTTTCGCATAGTCCTTCTTTTAATCCAGAATGTCGGAAGTTCGGGAAAAGGGCAAGCGATGGCAACAACGCAAGGAAAGATCGGCCAATCGGCGGCGCGGGCAATGCAAGAAACGGCCGAAGTTCTCGCCCGGATGGATGACAACCAGTTTGGTCAATTCGCGAAGGCCATCGCTGGCGCCAGGCGTGTCGCGTTGCATGGGTTGGGTCGCGAGGGCTTGCAAATGAAGGGGCTTGCGATGCGGCTCTTTCACTTGGGGGTGGATGCCCATGTCGTCGGCGAGATGACAACGCCACCAGTGGGCGTGGGTGATCTGTTGCTGGTCTCCGCCGGGCCTGGAGACTTTGCCTCAATCACTGCGCTGCTGACCATCGCACGCAAGGCCGGTGCCCAGACGGGGGTGGTGACGGCCCAAGCAGATAGCGAAACCGCGCGCCAGGCAGACCATGTGCTTCACATTCCTGCCCAAACAATGGCCAATGACCAGCAGGGTAAACTCTCAACCTTGCCAATGGGTTCGCTGTTTGAAGTGTCGATGATGCTGGCTTTTGAGCTACTGGCGTTGCGCCTGCGCGAACTCATGGGCGAGACGGCAGCCACAATGCGAGCGCGCCATACCAATCTTGAGTGACATGGCCTGCGAGGCTAAAGCCCCTGCCGCGTTGCAGCGTCAAACAAGTGTATGGTACTGATATCGGGCACCAGAAAAAGCTTGTCACCCGGTTTTGCAGTAAGCCGATGGCGCAATAGGCTGACGATGCGTTGTTCTCCCGCTTTGGCAAAAAGCTGTGTTTCAGAACCCATCGGTTCTATGACACTCACATCCACGGGGATGCCTTCCTTGCCCAAAGTCAGGTGTTCCGGTCGGACTCCATAGTAGGCAGCCTTGCCATCAAGGGAATTGTCGACTTTGCCCAAAGGCAACGTTGGACCGTTGTCCATGGCGAATGAAGGTGTTGTTCCAGCCTTGATCGTTCCTTTGAGCAAATTCATCGAGGGAGAACCAAT
>JAYTIG010000488.1:0-3579 GCA_043731995.1 Hyphomicrobiales bacterium | reverse complement strand
TGGCCAGCAAAGTGTAGCCAATTGCGGCGCGCAGGTCAGGCTTGCGCCCCTCCCATTTCTGGGAAGGGCGCGTGCCGCATGAAAGGGAGGCACTCATGCTGCCTCCACCTTCTTGCGAAGGGTGAAGATGCCAGCCATTGCAAGGGCAGCGGCAAGAAGCATCAGCAGGCGTGCGTCCGTGGCTGTCTGCGGCAAGGCCACATCGGTCTCGGTTTTGGCTGCAGTCTGCGTGAACTTGGCAAACTGCTTGAGATCAGCCTCGGCCTTTTGGTCCAGCTTCGGCATGTTCTCGCCAGCCGGGCCGAAGACACTTTCAAACACCCAGCCCGCAGGCAGGTTCAGTGGCACATCGGCGCGCGTAAGCACATAGCCTTCCGGGCGCTTGGGCGATTTATCCACTGCCACCAGCGAAGTCTGGCTGGAAACCAACTGATGCTCCAAGGCAACCTTCAGCACGGCCTTTTCTGCATCGGCCTGGGTGAGCGCGCCAAGCGTGGCGTTGACTTCATACTCAGCGATCTTGCGCCGGGCCCACAGCTTGGAAATGCCGTTGCCGGCTGCGGCTTTGTCCACAGGAAGCGAAACTTCCCAAGGCTGGTCGCCAATCTTGCCGCTGATCTTCACCATGCCAGAAAGATTGTCGGCATCGGCAAACAGCAACACCGGTTCACCTCGATAGACATCTGGCAGCATTTCCGGCGTGATCTTGGCATTGGAGCCAGCAATCTCGGCTTTAAGCCCAGTGATCACCGGATGGCCGATCTTGCTGAACAAGTCCGTCATGCGCGGCGTAAGTTGAGTGGGCTCGCCGATCTGCGTATAGGTGCCGCGGCCCAGCTCGGAAGCATGTGTCATCAGATAGGTGTTGGGTGCTGAACCAATGCCCACCATGAACAAGCGCGAGCGGCCCTTATGCGCGGCAATGGCTTCAAACAACTGCTGCTCATTGCTGATCTCGCCATCCGTGATGAACACCACCTGGCGCAAATGCGTGGTGTCGGTTGGCGTTGGATCTTTCAACGCATCCAGCATGGGAGGCACCATTTCCGTGCCGCCATTGGCTTCCAGCGCATCGACAAATTTCTTCGCCTTGTCCAAGTTGCCTTCGGAAGCTGGAATGCTGCCGCCGAACACATTGGTCATCGTGTCATCAAAGCGGATGATGTTGAAGAGATCATTGGCTTTGAGTTGCGACAAGCCATAAAGCAGGCTTTGCTTGGCCTGGGGCATGGAAGTGCCATTCATCGAGCCCGAATTGTCGATCACGAAGGTGATATCGCGTGGCAGGTCAGTGGCAGCACCATCCACATTCGGCGGCGTCACATAGCCAAGCAAATAATCATGACCATTTACATTTTCCTTGAACAACCCGGCCTGCGGCACGCTGCCTTTGGCCTTCCAGGTAAGTTCAAAATCACGATCAGCCGGAACAATGCCGGAGAGGCTCACCACGCGCGCGTTGGGGCCTTTGTCGGCAATATCCACCTTGTGATAGCTGCTCGCCACATCGCCCAACTCAAACCCGGCATTGAGATTGAGTGTGATCGAAACAGGATTGGCCACACCGTCCACCTTTGGGTCCAAAACTGGAGGCTGCGGCACTTCGGTGTTGGATGAAGTGGAAAGCCCGCTGGCATTGAAATCCACATTCGTGACGATGGGCGCTGGCTGATAACGCGGCGCCACCACCAGCGGCAGGCGCAGGGCATAGGTGCCATCCTTCGGCGTGATGCTTTGTTGATATTCAATCTGCACCACGATTTTTTCATGCGGGCCGATATTGGCCACGCTGTTGGTGAACATGTTGGGGCGGATTTGTTCGAGCAGCGCGGCTGATTGACCTTTGGCCTTGGCCTCTTCATAAATCTGCTTGGCTTCGACCTTCTCTTTCACCTCGCCCACGATCACACGCGTGCCGGAAACGATCTTCAAGGTGTCCACACCGGAGTCATCCGGCAGCGGGAAAACATAAACGCCTTCCACAAAGCCTTCTGAAGGGTTGTAGAACTGCTGGGTGACGATGGTGCGCGCCGTGGGGCCAGAGATGGTGGTGGTGTAATCGGTGGCTACCTTGGGCGCTTCGATGAATTTTCCGGCCTCGCCGGTTTTGAGCAGCAGGTCGCCAGATTTGACGTCATTGATGCCGACAAAACCGAAAGCCGCCTTGGCCATGATTAAAAGAGTTGAGAGAAAGACCAATGCGGCCGCCAGTTTTGGCCTGCGCCGCGTGTGGGAAAAGAGCATGAGTTCCTCCATGAGTGTGGTTGCTACCCCTTCCCTGATTGATAGGCGGCTTCGCGATTGCGCCGCCAATGTGAAGAACTTCATTGTTCGGTAACGCTTTTCCGGCCCCGTGTTGAACTCTACGTGCCAATGTGGAATTGTGCAGAAATGTACGGCTTTGTCCGGTTTGGAATGTGATGAGCGACGACGATCTTTCAGACAGCGAGAGCAAGGCCATTGGCCACCTGATCCGCGAGGAGCTGGCCAGAAAGCGCCTCACGCGCCAGCATTTGGCTGACAAGGCGAAGATTTCCCTCTCCACCATTGAAAAGGCGCTCTCGGGCCAGCGGCCCTTCACACTGGCCAGCGTGGTGCGGCTGGAAGAGGCGCTGCAATTGCCGCTGCGCAAAGCCCGCGCAGAAGAGCCTGCCAATGGTAACGGCCTTGCGCCAGACAGCCTTGGCTCTTATTCGCGGCCCGCCGTGAATTGGCTGGAAGGTGAGTATGTGACGCTGCGCGCGTCATTCTCCAAGCGCGAGGCCATCTATGCCTATCTCACCACTATCAAATGGGATGGGAAGCTGTCTCACCTTGTGTTCAGCGAGTCTGAAAGGCGCGATCCGGAGTTCAAGCAGGATGGCGCAGTGTCAGTGCCGCACCAATCAGGTTATGTCTATCTCACCACCAACAAGCATGGCCAGCACCGCTTAGCCATTCTCACACGCCCCATGATTGGCGGAGAAATGTATGGCCTGCTCACCACGCTGCAAGCCGCCAGGGCCGCGCAATTGATCCCAACGGCCACGCCACTTGTTTTGGCACCACTCAAAAGCTTCGGTTTGGAAGTGGAATTCGGCCTGATAGAGCCCGCCTCAAAAATCTATGCGCGCTATCAGAAACTCATCCGCCGCACGCTGGATGAGCCCTTTGTGCATATGCTGCCGGGGGCGGGATATGAGTCGAATGCGTGATCACCG
This sequence comes from Hyphomicrobiales bacterium, assembly GCA_043731995.1. GTDB lineage: Bacteria > Pseudomonadota > Alphaproteobacteria > Rhizobiales > Aestuariivirgaceae > Aestuariivirga. The sequence continues at coordinate 379 of JAYTIG010000488.1, read as the reverse complement.
CAGAACTTGAGATTGCAAACCGCACTCCGTCACCCCGGCGAAGGCCGGGGCCCCGTTTGGCTGGGTTCGAAGCTTGCAATTCAAGCGCGATCCCGGCCTTCGCCGGGATGACGATCTATAGGTGACGCTGGAAAGTGTGCGACTTATCCCAGCCGCGCGGCCCTCACCCACCAGTGGGGATATTGCGCGGTCAGCTTTCGGGCCTCGGCCTCAGCTCTCTCGAATGTAGATGCAAGACCAAAGCATGTAGCCCCAGAGCCTGACATCAACACGGGAAAAAGCTCGGTCCTGGATAGAGCCGAAAGCACACCCGATATGACGGGCTGAACTTTGATAGCCGCAGCAGTCATGTCATTGCGCCATTCAGCGCGCAACGAAG
>JAYTIG010000487.1:0-3580 GCA_043731995.1 Hyphomicrobiales bacterium | reverse complement strand
CCTTTGCTGCCGCATCGCGACAAACGGCATTGAGATCCATGCCCCGCTGGGCAATCTGCCTCCGTGCCAATGGGGTGATGCGGATTCCGTCTGGCCCTTTGGCGCTGCCATAGTTGTTTGTGGGCGTGTGAACTTCGTCAAAAGGCGAAAAAAATCGAGGAGTCGCATTTGGGGTGGCCGGCACAGGCGACACAACAAGAGCCGAATGCGCCGCAGGAGCTGCGGGTGCTGCTGGCGGAACTGCCGCTGCTTTCGGTGCGCTGGGGTCACCACCAATGACGGCGACGGTGGCTCCAACTTTTGCCGTGGCGCCAGCGCTCGTGTTTATCGCAGTCAATTTTCCGCCGACGACGGATTCGACTTCAACCGTAACTTTATCGGTTTCGACCTCGAACAGCTTGTCCCCAATCTTGACTTCGTCGCCCACGGCCTTGAACCAGGTTAGGATCTTGCCCTCGGCGACGGTCTCGCCCAATTGAGGCATAATGATTGTGCTGGCCATGCTTCAGCCGTTCATTACGCGCTTGATCTTGTCGACGATGCGCGCGGCATTGGGCAGCGCCAGGTCTTCAAGATGATCAGCAGCGGGCAACGGGATATGCGGCGTAGTGATGCGCACGATCGGGCCATCCAGATCCCAGAAGGCTTCATCAGCGACGATTGAAGCAATTTCAGCTCCCCAGCCGAGGAGACGTGGATTTTCTTCAACCGTAAACAGGTGGCCGGTCTTGGCCACTGAACCCAGTATGGTCTGGGTATCAAGTGGTACCAGCGAGCGCACATCGACTACTTCAGCATTAATGCCATGCTCGCGAGCGAGGATTTCTGCGGCTTCCAGGGCGCGTGGCACCATCAGCGCCAAAGCGAGGATGGTGCAGTCTGATCCGGCGCGCAAGATCTTGGCCGTTCCCAGCGTATCAACGATCTCGCCATCAGGCACTTCACCCTTGGTGGCATAAAGTGCTTTGTGCTCGTGGAAGATCACCGGATTACCGTCGCGCACGGCGGCAGCCATAAGGCCGATGACATCGACTGGCGAGGAGGGCGCCACGACCTTGAGGCCGGGGATCATCATCGTCCAGTTTTCAACCGACTGTGAATGCTGCGCACCAAAGCGCACGCCCGCACCATTGCCGGTGCGGATGACCAAGGGGCACTTGATCTGGCCGTTGGTCATGTAGGCGATCTTGGGCATTTCATTGGCGATGTAGTCAAAACATACCGCGATGAAATCCGAAAACATGATTTCGGCAATGGGGCGAAGCCCTGTCATCGCTGCACCCATGGCAGCACCTAGGATGGCCTGTTCGGAAATCGGCGTGTCACGCACACGCAATGGGCCAAACTCTTCGTAGAGGCCAACCGTGGCCTTGAACACCCCGCCAGCCTTGGCAATATCCTCGCCCAGGAACACGACATTCTTGTCGCGCCGCATTTCCTGGGAGATGCCGCGGATCACGGCGTCGCGATAGCTCAGTTCCGCCATGCCCAGCCTCCATCGGCATAAACATCGGCGGTGAGCAGGGATTCCGGTGCTGAAGGCGAGGCCTTGCACAGTTCCGTTGCCACTTCGACCTTGAGTTTGCTTTCGGCTTCAATGGCGGCACTCTCGACTTCCGAAATGCCAAACTCCGCCAGCCGTTTCTTGTAAATCTTCAATGGGTCACGCTCCAGCCACTTCTCCAACTCGCCCGGAGGGCGGTATTTGCCTGGATCAGCGCGCGAATGACCGGAATGACGATAGGTCAGGCATTCGATAAGCGAGGGCCCTTCGCCGTTACGGGCCTTTTCGATGGCGGCCGTTGCAGTGCGGTAGACTACATCGGCATCATTACCATCGACTACGATTTTCTCCAGACCATAAGCCCCAGCGCGGTCACCTGCTGGATTGTGCACCGCGGTCACTTCGTGGATGGGCGTGTATTCCATGTATAAGTTATTTTCGCAAACGAACACCACCGGCAGCTTCCAGATCACTGCAAAGTTCAAGGCTTCGTGGAACGCGCCAATGTTCGTTGTGCCGTCACCAAAGAAGCAGACGGAGACATCTTTCTCGCCCAGATATTGCGCACGCCAGGCAGAACCGCAGGCAATCGGCAGATGCGCGCCGATGATGGCATAAGACCCCATCACGCCATGTTCGACCGAAGTCAGATGCATCGAGCCGCCTTTGCCACGCATCAAGCCTATGTCGCGCAACATCAATTCACCCAGCACGGCCTCCATTGGAACGCCGCGCGCCAATGTATGGGCATGACCGCGGTAGGTGCAGAACGACTTGTCACCCGTCTTCATCGCCACACCAAAGCCCGCTGCAATTGCTTCCTGGCCAAGCGACAAATGACTGGTGCCCTTGATCAAGTTCTGCAGAAACAGGTCGTAGGCGCGCTTTTCACAATCGCGAATTTCAACTTGCAGCCGATACAGCTCGAGTCTTGTCTCGGGACCAATATCGTCATTGTGCAACGCAGCAGGGTTGGAATGCTTTGTCATTTTACAAATTCAATTCCATTGCCAAGGTTTTCTCCCGTGCACATTGTTCATTTGTGCTTGAGTGCACTGTGCCAAAATTTTAGTGCCCCATATTGGCAAAAATATTCAAAATGAGAATTTTTGGCGATTTCAAACCTCGCTGTTTGGATAGCATGGGCGCATGAGCTGCACTGCCTCCACTGAAATCCTTGTCTTCTATGCCGCACCGAGTGTCGTTGCTCTAGCATGTGAATTCTTCGTGATGACCGGCGAGTCATTTGCCCGTCGCGAAATTAGATAGGGCTCACATGTCAGGCACAGTGCAAGGCAAATCAATCATCGTCACTGGGGGCGGACGCGGCATTGGCGCCGAAATTGCGCGTGATCTTGCCAGGAATGGCGCCAACGTCTGCATTGCCGATCGCAATTTGGATTCTGCCAGCGCGGTCGCTCAGGACATCGGCAAGGCCGCAATTGCGGTGGAGGTTGATGTCGCCGATCGCGCCAGCACCAAGGCGTTAATCGCAGCAACGGTGAAATCATTTGGCAAACTTGACGTGATGTTCAACAACGCCGGTATCAGCCAGACATGCCCGTTCATGGATGTGACTGAACTTGACTGGCATCGCATCATGGATGTGAACGGCCTTGGAGTATTGATTGGTACTCAAGAAGCCGCGCACCAGATGAGGGCCCAAGGTACCGGTGGCAAGATCATCAACACCGCTTCAATAGCCGGCAAGCAGGGCTATCCGCTCTTTGCTCATTATTGCGCCTCCAAATTTGCCGTTGTGGCTTTGACACAAGCCGCAGCCCGCGCGCTCGCTGCTGACAATATCACAGTCAATTCATTCGCGCCTGGAGTGGTGCGCACTGAACTATGGGAGCAACTGGGCCGTGAGTTCATGGATCTCGGCCTAACCCAGAAGCCGGACCAGGCGATCGATGAATTCAGCCAGTCAATCCTGCTGGGCCGTTATTCTCAGCCACAGGACATCACTGGCGTAACCACGTTCCTCGCTTCTACTGGCTCTGATTACATCACTGGCCAGACCGTGATGGTTGACGGTGGCATGGTGTTGATTTGAAAAGTTTGATGGAGAGTTCG
>JAYTIG010000486.1:0-3595 GCA_043731995.1 Hyphomicrobiales bacterium | reverse complement strand
TCAAGTGCTTGCGAAGCAGGGGGCAAAAAGGGCATTCAGGGCCGATGCTGGCTGCCATTCCCTTTCCGCCGATTTCGCCCAACCTGATTGAGTGGGGCCCCTTTGTTGTGAAGTGGTACGGCCTTGCCTATGTGGGCGGGTTGGTTTTTGCCGCCTGGTATATCAAGCGGCTGGTGGCCAACCCGCTGCTGTGGGGCAAATGGAAGCCCACCATGCTGCCCACACAAGTGGATGACATGTTTGTGTGGATGTTCATGGGCGTGGTGGGCGGCGGCCGGCTTGGCTATGTGCTGCTTTATCAGCCGATGAAATTTCTCGCTGCCCCCCTCGACATATTCAAGGTGTGGGATGGCGGCATGTCGTTCCACGGCGGCTTTCTCGGCGTGGTGCTGGCCTGTTATTTCTATGGCCGCAAAGTGGGTGGCACGCTGGACAGGATGTTGGACCTGGGTGCGGCTGCCACACCCATTGGCCTTGGGCTTGGGCGCATCGCCAATTTCATCAATGCGGAACTTTATGGCCGCTATACCAATATGCCATGGGGCGTGATTTTTCCGGGTGACACCGCGGGCCGCCACCCCAGCCAGCTTTATGAAGCAGCACTGGAAGGCGGGCTGATCTTCCTGCTGGTGCGCATTGCCACACATCGCTATCAGGCGCTGGCCCATCCTGGCCGGGCTTCGGGCATCTATGCACTCACTTACGGCCTGTCACGCATCTTTGTTGAATTCTTCCGCGTGCCGGATGCTTTCATCGGTTATTATTTCGGCTTCATTACGCAAGGCATGATCTATTCGCTGCCATTGGTGGCGGTGGGCGTGTGGCTTCTTATTCGATCGCGCCACACATGATGGACTTTCTTAAAGAGCTGATTGCAGTGGAAGGCCCATTGCCGATGGATCGCTACATGGCGTTGTGCCTCGGTCATCCGAAATTTGGCTATTATATGAACCGCGACCCATTTGGCGCGGCGGGAGATTTCACCACAGCGCCGGAGATCAGCCAGATATTCGGTGAATTGTTGGGTATTTGGTGCGTGGCGGCTTGGGAAGCCATTGGTTCACCTTCGCCCTTCCTGTTGGTGGAGCTTGGGCCGGGACGCGGGACATTGATGGCCGATATTTTGCGGGCCACGCGGCGCATGGAATTGTTTCAATCTGCAGCGCAGGTGCATCTGGTGGAGATGAGCCCGGCCTTGCGCAAACTGCAACAGGAAAAACTGGGCGACAAACTGCGCTGGCATGACTCCATTGAAAGCCTGCCGCAGGAGCCGATGATTTTTGTGGCCAATGAGTTTTTTGATGCGCTGCCTGTGCGGCAGATCATCAAACATGGGGGCCATTTCTATGAACGCTGTGTTGGCGTTGCCGATGGAAAGTTGGAAAGCCAAATCAGGCCCATGCCGCCGATGGCATTTACCGAGGATGGTTTGCATGAAGTGTCGCCCATTTCGCAGGGCATTGCCGAAAGCCTGGGCGCCCGGCTCAACGCCCTTGGCGGGGCAGGGTTGGTGATTGATTATGGGCATTTGCGATCCGCGGCGGGCGACACATTGCAGGCGCTGAAGGTGCACAAGCCTTGCGGCATATTTGATTTTCCGGGCGAGAGCGATCTTACCGCCCATGTGGATTTTGAGGCCTTGGCCAAAGGCTTCGAAACCGGAGGGGCGGCTGTCTTGCCCCCGCAAACACAAGGCGACTTTCTTGGTGCGATGGGGTTGGAGACACGGCTGTCCACTCTTGCGGCCAAGTTGGAAGGCCAGCCCCGCGCCGATTTCATTGCAGGTGCGCTCCGCCTTGTGGATGACAAGGAGATGGGCAAATTGTTTAAGGTTCTGGCCGTGGCGCAGAACAGCCGCCAGCCGATATATCCGTTTGAGGCCCCATGATTACAGCGCGTGAATTGAACCTGCCCCATGTTGCCCATGGCTTTTTCACGCGCGAGGGCGGGTTTTCGGGCGGCCTATTTGCCTCGATGAATGCGGGGCTGGGCAGTGGCGATGATATTGAGGCGGTGAGGAAGAATCGTGCCAAGGCGGCGCAGGCGCTGGGTGTTGCGGCGGATCATCTGGTCTCTGGCTATCAGGTTCACGGCACTGATGTGGCGATTGTCACCGGGCCAATGACCGAACGGCCCAAAGTGGATGGACTTGTTTCCAACACCGCCGGTGTTGCGCTTGCTGTGTTGACCGCCGATTGCGGGCCACTGCTGTTTGCCGATGCTGAAGCGGGCGTGATCGGTGCCACCCATGCAGGCTGGAAAGGCGCACTGCACGGTGTTTACCGCAGCACGGTTGAAGCCATGGAGAATCTGGGCGCTAGGCGTGAGCGGATCACGGCTGTTATCGGGCCTACCATTTCACGTGTGGCTTATGAAGTGGGCCCGGAGTTTCCGGCGGCCTTTCTGGCGGCAGACAAGAGGCATGCGGAATACTTCTCGCCATCTGTGAAGGAGCGCCATCATATGTTTGATCTGCCTCGGTTTTTGTCCGACGGAATGAAAGAGATGGGAATGGGGCAGGTGCTTGACCTTGGCCTTTGCACTTATGCCGATGAGCGGCGCTTTTTCTCATACCGCCGGGCCACGCATCGCGGCGAAAAGGATTATGGCCGATTGCTTTCGGCCATTGTGTTGAAGTGATGAAACGGGCCCGGCCCATAGTTCAGAAACCCATCTTGCCAGCGAAGGCTGGCATCCAGCTATGGGCGGCTGCGGTGCTGAAAGAAAGCTGGACCCCAGCCTTCGCTGGGGTAACGATGGCGTTGGCGGCAGCTCTTTCACTCTCCGCCTGTTCCGGTTCCACTTCCATGTTGGAAAAGCCGGCACCACAGGCCGTGAATGAGCAATCCCTCGTTCGCCCGCCGTGGGAGGCCATGGTGAAGGCCGGGCCGGGGGCGGAGAAGGACCTTGACCTTGAAACGCTGAATGGTCCGAACCCGCATCCGCTTCTGATGGGCGCGCAAGTGCCAGCGCCTGCGGATGGCGCGCAAGTGGCACAGGCTGCACCTCCGCCAGTCGCCGCGCCGCCTGTCGATGCGCCCAAAGCGACAACGCTAGCGCCCAACGCCACGGCCATCAAGGCTGTTGCCGTTCTTGCCGTTTCGGGTACCTCACCACAGGGTGACAAGGAACTTACCGCCGCCATGCGCAAGGTTCTCAAGCAATCGGGCTGGCCCGTTCTCGAAAAGCCGCGCAAGGATGCCCTGAACATTCAGGGCACGGTGGTGCTGGATGTTGCACAGGGAGCAAACCAAACCGTGCGGCTGGATTGGGTGGTGACAGCACCCAAGGGCAAGGTGCTTGGCCATGTTTCACAGACCAATCAGGTGCCGGCCCATTCGCTCGATGCCTCATGGGGTGAGGCTGCGGGCTACGCCACCCAAGCGGCAGCAGACGGCATTTTCAAGTTGATCGGGCAATATCGTTAGGGCCCGCGCTTCTTCTTTCTCCCCTTGCGGGAGAAGGTGGATCGCGCCTTCTCGGCGCGAGACGGTTAGGAGGGGTCGCTCCGCGCGATGCTTTTGCTTCGGAGCGACCCCTCACCCACCATTGCTTCGCAATGGTCCCCCCTCTCCCGCAAGGGGAGAGGGTAGAA
>JAYTIG010000485.1:0-9352 GCA_043731995.1 Hyphomicrobiales bacterium | reverse complement strand
TCGCGGCCTTGGCATCCGGTTGTTCACGCGTTATCATTTCTGACGTGGCGCAGCCAAAGCTCGATATCATCGGGAAATATGTTGGCATTGAAACGGTAAATGTCCGCCAGAAAAAGCTGTCGGACTATCTTCACGAAACAACACAAGGCTGGGGCGCAGATATTGTATTTGAAGCCTCAGGGTCGCCCGCCGCCATTCGCGATATTGCCAACCTTGTCTGTCCTGGTGGCACATGTGTGATGGTGGGCATGCCGGTGGAGCCGGTGACAATTGATGTGGTAGGGCTTCAGGTCAAGGAAGCCACGCTGCGCACGATTTTCCGCTACGCCAATGTCTATGACAGAGCCATCAATCTCATGGCCTCGGGCAAGATTGATCTCAAGCCGTTGATATCGGAAACTTTCGATTTTGCTGACTCTGTTGCCGCCTTCGTGCGGGCAGCCGAAGCCCGCCCCACTGATGTAAAGCTGCAAATAAGGATGGCGTGAAAGTTCTCAGCCGCGAAAGCCTGTTGCCAGCACAAACAACTCAGCCGAGTCGTCACGGCTGGCCATTGGCTTCACATGGCGCACGGTGGTGAAGTCCTTCTTCATCATGGCGAGCAACTGCCCCTCCGTGCCGCCACGCAACACCTTGGCGAGATAAGTCCCGCCCGGCTTCAAAATCCCGCGCGCGAAATCATAGCCCGCTTCGGCAAGTGCTATGATGTTGATATGATCCGTCTGCCGGTGGCCTGTGGCATGTGAGGCCATGTCCGACAAGACGCAGTCGGCCTTCTCGCCACCCAAGGCATCGATCAGCACTTGCGGCGCGTCCTGATCATAAAAATCCTTCTTGAAGATTGTCACGGCGGGAATGGGGTCCATGCCATGCATGTCGATGGCCACCACGCGCCCCTTGCCCTCTTCGGCCTTCACACGCTTGGCCGCAACCTGGCTCCAACCGCCCGGTGCCGCACCCAAATCCACGATGCGCCCACCAATTTTCAGAAATTTATACTTGTCATCAATCTCAATAAGCTTGAAGGCAGCGCGGCTGCGATAGCCAAGTTTTTTGGCCTCATGCACATAAGGGTCGTTGAGTTGCCGCTCGAGCCAGATCTTCTGCGCCACCGTGCGGCCCTTGCCAGTTTTGACGCGAACTTTGAGCTGGTTGCCCTTGGGCTTGTTGCCCTGCCCGGGCCGGCTCATGCCTGCACCCACACATTGTCGGCCTGCATCATCTGGATGAGAATGCCTTCGCGCAGCCCCCTATCGGCCACGCGAATGCGCGGTGCAGGGAAAGCCAAGCGGATTTCTTCCAAAATTGCGCAACCCGCCAAAACCAGATCAGCCCGTTCGCGGCCGATGCAGCCATTTTGTACCCGCTCTTCATACTTCATGGCGAGAAGCCGCTTGGTCACTTCACCCGCACCTTCATTGCTGATCCATGACCCATCAATGCGTGAGCGGTCATAATGCCGAAGGCCAAAGTGTACGCCGGCAATCGTTGTGACAGTCCCCGATGTTCCCAACAGATGCGTGGGCGCGGCGGCCTCGCCGGCAAATCCCGCCACTTCTGCAATAAAGGGCTGCATGAGCCGCCGCACTTCACTGCGCATTGCTGCAAAAGTGTCGGGCGTCACTTCGCGCCCTCCATTCAGCCGCTCTGACAATGTCACCACGCCAGCCGCCAATGAAATCCACGCCTTGATTTTGTGATTGCCGTCCTCTTCTTCCATCCACATCACTTCAGTGGAGCCGCCACCGATGTCAAAGATCACGGCAGAATTCGCGCCCTTTTCAATCAGGGGCGAAGCGCCGGACGCAGCCAGGCTTGCTTCTGTCTGCCGGTCGATGATTTCGAGTTCGAGCCCAACTTCATCAGCCACGCGCGCGATGAATTCCGCCCCGTTATCAGCTTGGCGGCAGGCCTCAGTGGCGATCAGCCGCCTTGGGCCGACGCCATGCCAGATCATCTTGTTGGAGCAGACACGCAGAGCTTCAATGGTGCGATCCATTGCCTCTGGCTTCAACCGGCCTGAGCGGCCCAATCCTTCGCCCAAGCGCACGATGCGCGAAAAGGCATCGACCACAGACAAGCCATTGCCCGTGGGCCGGGCAATCAAGAGCCTGCAGTTATTGGTGCCCAAATCAAGTGCGCCATAGGGCCTGGCCCCATTGGCTGAAAAGGGCTCGGAATCCCGCCACCCTTCTCCACTTGACGGTGCACGCCGCTTGCGGGAACCAGCCCGCCTAGCCGTGGCATCCACGTCTCAAAAACCTTCCGGCAGGAAACGGCACTCAAGATCCGTGCCCTGCCCCAAAACATTGCGTTAAATCAAGCTTAACACATTGCAGCGGCGCGTAAACAGCCTCGTGGGCCAGACCCTATAACCCTGTTTGTTAACCCGGAATTGAGGTTCGAGCCCCTAGATTGACCTCCAGGGCAAGGGTTTTGTGAGTACATGCGGACATTCGGCAAGTCCTGGCATCGGGAAGGATCACTGATTTCCGATTTCGGGGAAAGTTTCGGCCAGGGCGTTGGCATGCAAAAACAGGCCATGGCGCTGGACGCAGCGCGCGTGGATGCCGAGCTCGCTTCCAAGGCCAAATCTGAATTCATCGCCAATATGAGCCATGAGCTGCGTACGCCGCTTAACGCCATCATCGGCTTTTCTGACATGCTGGCCCACAAGACTGTCTCTCATCCGGACAAGATCGTACAATATGCCGGATATATTCAACAGGCTGCAGAGCACCTTCTCGCCCTGATCAATTCCATTCTCGATGTTTCCAAGATCCAGGCCGGCAAACTCGGTGTTGATCTGGAGCCTGTCGATTTTGCACAGATGCTTGAACCTTGCCTTCTGCTGACAGACGCCAAGGCCAAGGAAAAGAACATTGGCATTGAATACAATGTGGATCCAAATCTGCCCCTGTTTCTGGCAGACCCACTCCGCCTCAAGCAAATCCTCATCAACCTGCTCAGCAATGCCGTGAAGTTCACACCCGAATGGGGCCGCATCCGTATTGAGGCAATCCTGCGTGACCGCGATTTTGCAATTATCACAGTAACTGACACCGGCCCTGGCATGACACCACAGGAAATTGCCACCGCCATGCGCCCCTTTGGCCAGGTGGAATCCGGTTTCAGCAAACGCCACGAAGGCACTGGGCTTGGCTTGCCCATCGCCCATGCGCTTGCGCAGCTACACGGTGGTGAATTGCAAGTGATTTCCACCAAGGGCTCTGGCACGCGTGTCACAGTCCTCATGCCGCTCGCCACCAAATCCGCCATCGAATTTCTCCAATCCCGCGTGCCACATTAGGGCCATCCAGCAATGTCACCTTCAACCAGCCCCGCCAAACTGACCCCGGATTTCAGCCCCCTGCCGCGCACCAGTTCCGAGCGCATGGGCCGCATTGTTGCCGTCACCGGCGCCCATGCCATCATCCTGCTCGATCATCAAGACGGTGTGTTTGAGGGTAACAAGCGCGGTGCCGAAATCGGCACGTTGCTGAAAGTTGAAACCCCCGTTTCCTTGACCTTGGCGCTGATCTCGGCCTTGAGTTCGCCCATGCCCACCCACAATGCCTCCGACCGGGAAATGCGCATTGTGGAAGTGGAGTTCATTGGGGAGCTCCCGCGCCATGCAGATGGCAGCGTCGGCAATTTCCGCCGTGGTGTTTCAGCCTATCCTTCGCTGGGCGATACCGTGTTTCGTGCCGACCGCAGCGAACTGGCCCTTGCCTATGCCTGTGATGCAGAAAGCTCAATCCGCGTGGGCTTTATCCAGCAAGATCCTTCCATTCCCGCCATGGTGAAGATCGACGAAATGCTGGGCAAGCATTTCGCCATCCTGGGCACCACAGGCACCGGCAAATCCTGCACCGTGGCGCTGATACTGCGCCGCATTCTTGAAAAGAATCCGCAAGCCCACATCCTGCTTCTGGACGTGCACCGCGAATATGCCCAATCCTTCCGCGGCATGTCCGAGATTATCACGCCGGACAATATGGCCTTGCCATTCTGGTTGCTGAACTTTGACGAGGCCGTCGAAATCCTCGTCGGCCAACAGGCCAACCGCGAAGCCGATGTGGAAGTGCTGCGCGAAATCATCCCGCTGGCCAAGGCTCGCTATATGGCCAACCAGCGCCGCGACAAACAAGCCGCGCGCGGCCGCGACGCATTGATTGAAAACAACATTGGTGTCGACACGCCCATTCCATACCGCACCTCCGATCTGATTGGCGTGCTGGAAGAGTATATCGGCAAGCTCGACTTGCGCGGTGAACTGGCTCCCTACAAGCGCCTGAAGGCCAGGCTTGAAGCGGTCACCCGTGATCCACGCTATGCCTTCATGTTTGGCTCGCTGACGGTGCAGGACAACATGGCGCAAGTTCTCGCCCGGTTGTTCCGCATTCCGGTGAATGGCAAACCGATTGCAATCCTTGAGCTTGGTGGCCTGCCTTCCGAAATCATCAATGTGGTTGTCTCGGTTCTGGCCCGCCTCGCATTTGATTTTGGCGTTTGGAGTGCGGGCAAGGTGCCCATCACTTTCGTTTGCGAAGAAGCCCATCGCTATGTGCCCAATGACAAGACCACAGGTTTTGAGCCCACCAAGCGGGCCATATCGCGCATTGCCAAGGAAGGCCGCAAATATGGCGTTTCGCTTTGCATCGTCACGCAGCGCCCGGCTGAGCTTGATCCCACCATCCTTTCCCAGTGCAACACCGTGTTCTCGATGCGCCTCACCAACGAGCGCGACCAGGACATCCTGAAAGCCGGCATCTCGGATGCTGCCGCCAGCTTGCTGGACTTCATGCCAACCATGGGTGCGGGCGAAGCCGTCACCTTTGGCGAAGGCGTGGCCCTGCCCACGCGCATCAAGTTTGACCTTCTGCCCGTCAATGAGCTGCCGCGCTCCAACACCGCATCCTTCACAAAGAACTGGGCAAATGACTTGCCGGATGACAGCTTCCTCATTGAAGTGGTCAACCGCTGGCGCGCGCAAACCTATAATCCAGACAGTGCTGGCTATTCCCTGGACGATGCCGCGCCCGTAGCTGCAGCCACAGTCGCAGCACCTGCACATGCCGCAACACCGCAGGCTCGCCCCTTCCTGAACGGAACAGCATCCGCCCCGCCAGCCGGGATCGGCCTTGCCGCACAGGCCCGGCCCAGCATTCGCCGGGATATCAATGCACCAAACCAAGGCTTGGGTCTGCGTGGTGCCGCACCACCAGCAGCACCAGCGCCGCAATCGGCTGCGGATTCAAACCAGCCCAGCCTGGCAAGTCTGATCAAGCAATTTCGCACCTGATTTCTGGCTTGCCTCAGCTGCACCATGTGGCTATTTAGATGCCACTGTTGGGAGATCGTCTAATGGTAGGACAGCGGATTCTGACTCCGTCAATCTAGGTTCGAGTCCTAGTCACCCAGCCACCTTTCTAGAGCAGATTCAAACCCGACGGCCCGCTTCATCAATCAACAGGCTGCCATCTTCCTTACACAATGGCCCCGGCGGCAACTTGTCGAGCAAGTCCAAAACAACCTCGCTGGGCCTGCACAGTTTCACACCCATGGATGTGCACACGATGGGCCTGTTCACCAACACAGGGTGTAGCAACATCGCGGCAAGGATGACGTCTTCCCCGACACCCTCTTCCAGCAAGCCAAGTTCTAGCGCTGGTGACTTGGTTTCGCGCAATGCCGTGCGCGGGCTAAGCCCTGCCGCCGCAAACAGCCCGCGCAGTTGCGGCTCTGTCCAGCCCGTCTTGAGATATTCGATCACTGCGGGCTGATAGCCAGCAGCGAGAATAATGTTCAGCACATTGCGCGAAGTTCCACATTCTGGATTGTGATGAATAACAATATCCATGGCCTATTCCTTGAAATCAGCGGCAAAGAGCACAGGCCGAAGTGCCACCGCAGCCACCGTGCCGCAGACTTGGGCAATGACAAAGGGAATCACACAGCCAGGTGCAATCCCTGCAAAGGTGTTGGAGAGAGACCTCGCCAAAGTCACCGCCGGATTCGCAAATGAAGTTGAAGCGGTGAACCAATAGGCCGCAGAGATATAAAACCCAACAAGCGCTGGAACAGCCGAAGCACTGAAACGGATGCCGCCAAAAATGGTCATCAGCAAACCGAATGTGGCCACGGCTTCGGCGATCCATTGCCCTAGGCCCCATCGCAGTTTGGTGGAGAATTGTAGCACTGGCAAATCAAACATGGCATGCGCCAGCCATACACCCAGAACAGCACCAACAATCTGGCAAGCAATATAGGGCCACAGGCGGCTCCACTCCATTTTGCCTGTCAAGCACATGGCGAGCGAAACCACGGGATTGAAGTGTGCGCCGGATACCGGCCCCAAGACGCTGATCAAGACGAAAAGGATGGCGCCAGTCGCAATCGTATTGGCCAACAGCGCAACGGCCGTGTTTCCGCCAGCAAGTTGTTCGCCCATGATTCCAGAACCCACAACACCTGCCAATAACAGGCCCGTGCCCAGCAGCTCAGCGATGAGATCACGGTAAGTCGCCAATCCCGAACGCTCGTCACCTGCTGACGTCATTCCCCTGCCCTTGTTATTTCTGTTGCACTTTGGCGCGCAGTAACAGCGAAATATGACAGTTTCAATACCCCTTTGGCCGCAGTTCATTTGAACCCAGCAACGCCTCTGCCACTGCAGAAATGCGCAGCACGGTTTGATCATCAAACATGCGCCCCACTATCTGCAAACCCATGGGCAACCCATTGGGCGCCACGCCGCAAGGCACAGAGGCCGCAGGCTGCTGCGTAAGATTGAAAGGATAGGTGAAGGGCGTCCAATTCACCCATTTGCCCGTGTTGTCTACGGGGCCCGGCTGCAACTGCCCGGCAGTGAAAGCAGTGATCGGCAGCGTGGGTGTGATCAGCGCATCAAAGCGCGTCATGAATTGGCGCATGTGGCTGCCCAATTCAGCGCGTGCTTTGTTGGCGTCCATCAATTCGTCCGCAGTTATCGATTTGGATTGCTCAAACACGTCGCGCAAGCCCAGATCGAGCAGCCCCAGTTTTTCTTCTGGCAGGTGCCTAAAGGCGGCCCGCACGCCAGACCACCAGATCACCCGGAACATTCCGGCAGGGTCTTCAAAGCCGGGGTCAATCTCAGTGATTTCCGCGCCAGCTTTGGCCAGAAGCTTAACCGCCTTGGTCACGGCCTTGGTGATTGCAGGTTCCACCTCAACGTCAAAACCCATCTTGGGTGAATAGGCGAGCCGCAGGCCTTTCAGGCTTTTGCCCAGGCCCTTGGTATAGTCCGGGTCACTTTCCGGCAGGGAAAACCAATCCCGCGCATCGGGCCGGGCCAGATGGCCCATCATGAAAGCTGCATCTTTCACATGCCGTGTCATGGGGCCGATATGTGCCACCGTGCCAAAGGGTGAGATGGGAAAGGCCGGCACACGCCCAAAAGATGGTTTCAAACCAAAGACGCCAGCAAAGGCAGCGGGAATGCGAATGGAGCCGCCGCCATCCGTGCCCAGCGCCAACGGCGCATAGCCTGCCGCCAATCCGGCTGAAGAGCCGCCGGATGAACCGCCCGGTGTTGTGGCCAAATCCCAGGGATTGCGTGTGATTCCGGTAAGAGGCGAATCTGTTACCCCCTTCCAGCCGAATTCCGGCGTGGTGGTCATGCCGATAAAAACCGTCCCCGCTTCCCTCATACGGGCGACAGAGGGCGCATCTGTGTCCCAATTTTGGCGGGGATCCACGGTTTTTGAGCCTCTGAGTGTGGGCCAGCCCTTCACCAGAAGGATGTCCTTGATTAACAATGGCACGCCGTCGAGGCTCGAAAGCGGGCGCTTCTTGCGCCATCGCAACTCGCTTTCAACCGCTTGTTTCAGCGTGGTTTTTTCGTCAACCAAACGCATGGCATTGACCTTGCCATCATGTTTGAAAATCTGTGCCAGCGCCGCCTCGGCGGCCTCAACCGGAGACAGTTTGCCCTTGGCAAAAAGCCCCGCCAGCTTTGTGGCGCTGAACCAATTCAGATCACTGGTCATTCACAACAATCCCTTTGTTTTGCCTAGATTACAGAAAAACCTGGCCACATTCCCAGAGCAAAAACAAACTCGAAGATAAACGGCAGATGAACGGCACATTCAGCAATGGTTCCAGCAGCACACAATAGAGTTCTCCCATCGATCAAGAGGGAGACCAAGAAAATGATCCGCTACTCGATTTTCTCGTTCAGCGTTCTCGGCATGGCTGCAACTGCAATAGCCCATGTGATACCGCTGACCGCTCAAACCGGCACTATCAGCCATGGCACATCAATCGTCTATCAGACGGCGATGGCCACAACTGCCCATCCGTTGGTCTTGCACAAATGTGCCCTGGAGGATTGCTCCGACACGCCACAGTAACCCCACCCCTCCGGTTTCCCACCCCTTTTTCCGGAGAGGCAACTTGGAACCGGGTGCTGAGACAAGCGGCTTCTGGCCTTCACATCCTACCCCCTCTTGGATGGCCCAACCCGCCCCCAACCCCGGTTCCACCCCTTATTCTCCCAACAAGGTCCCCTGCAAGTGTCCTTGGTTGGCGATCAAAGAACCCCGGCTCCTCCCAGCCGGGGTTTCTTTTTGGCGTGAACGCTCAATCCCACACTTTTTCAAAATGAACGCCTGATGAACCTGCCATTCAGCGCCGGTTCCGGTGCGGGGTGTCAATCTGCCTTCAAGTTCAACGCATGATTATTGAAGGAGACTGAGATGAAAACCACCCTGATGACATTGCTCCTCTCCGTTGCATTCCTTTCGGCTGGCGCCTTTGCCAACAACAACCATGCCGGTCACCATTATACCGCTTCAGGCAGCAGCACTTTTTACAAGACACAAGGGTGATCGATGTTCGAATTCGCCCTCGGCTTTAAGGGGGGCGGATGCAGCGGGCGCAGCCGGATCCGATAAACAGCCCCCCTTTCTGACGCTGGTTGCGCCCCTGATGCTTTCAAACTAGTCTGAATCAAAATCGCGGGGCGCCGATGCCCTGTCAAAAAGCTGGGGGCCAGTCTCATGTCACGCATCCTCTTGGCCATTGCAGCATTGGGTTTTTCAGCCGGAATCATCATGGCAGACCCGATTGAAGGCACCTTCAAACGTCCCAACGGCATTCTGGTGAAAATCGCAGACTGCGGCGGTTCATTCTGTGTCACCGCCGCTTCCGGCCCCCACGCTGGCGGATCGGCTGGCAAACTCGCGCCCGCTGGCGATGGCAAATACAATGGCACTTTGACGGAACTTGAAACCGGCAAAACTTATACTGGCAAAGCTTCCATCTCTGCCGGAACCTTGAACGTTGCTGGCTGCATCCTCGGCGGCTT
>JAYTIG010000484.1:0-1259 GCA_043731995.1 Hyphomicrobiales bacterium | reverse complement strand
CAGCGCAAGATTGACGCGGGCAGCACTGCAACTGGCAACGCCCTGGCCTTTGCCGAAAAACTGATGCGCGATGCACCACCCGCCTTGCGCCATGTGGTGGATGTTTCAACCAACGGCCATGCCAATATGGGCGATCCGGTGATCCCGGTCCGTGACCGCATGGTGCAAAACGGCATTACCATCAATGGATTGGCCGTGACCGACAAGGAGCCAAACCTCGTGGCCTATATGCAGCGCGAAGTGACGGGCGGCGATGGCAGCTTTGTCATTCCCGCCGATAACTACAATGCCTATACGCTGGCCATTCGCCTCAAGCTTTTCCGGGAAATCGCGGGCCTGAAGACGGTTTAAACTCTGATCATCTCAAATTGATCCAACACCCACTTAGTCATTCCCGCGAAGGCGGGAAACCAGCTTGGCCACATTTGAGATATTCAAAAGCGGGGCCCCGGGCCGTAGACTGTGCCCGCGCAGGCGGGTACCGGGGTGACGGATTGAAGTGAGCCGATTGAAAATGATCAAGGTCTGGGTGCTGTGACATGCCTGCCATCCCTGAGTCGCCGCACGGTTTTGGGCTTGCTGGCAAGCGGCACTTTGCCAGCGCTTGCCGATGCGGCGGTAGATTTGGCGCTGGTGCTGGCTATTGATTGTTCTTACAGCGTCGATCCAACTGAATATGCGCTGCAAATGAGCGGCACGGCCCAAGCCCTGATGGCGCCCGAAGTGCTTCAGGCGGTGGCGGGGGGATTGCGCAAGCAGATTGCCCTCTCGGCTTTCCTATGGTCAGAGCCCACCAATCACTTCGTGCTGGTGCCGTGGCAGCTCTTGCGTGGCCCCCAAGATGCACTGGCCATCGGCAACATGTTCCTGCGCGCGCCGCGCGATGTGCCGCGGGGCACCACAGCGACGGGCTCAGCCCTGCTGTTTGCACAAAGCTTGTTGGACAGCGCCCCACGTGCGCTGCGCCATGTCATCGACATCTCGACTGATGGCGAATGCAATGAAGGGCCGAAGGTGGAGGAGGTGCGCGATACTGTTGTTGCTGCCGGTACTGTGATCAACGGCCTCGCCATCACCACCGACACCAAGGATTTGGATGAATACTTGCGTGCGAGTGTTGCCGGCGGCCACCAGAGCTTCGTGCTCAAGGCCAATGACTTCGCAGCCTATGGCCACACGCTGCGCATCAAACTGTTCCGCGAGATTGCGGGCGTGGATATTATCTGAGGGGCATGGCCCACGGCACCCTCCCTAACACC
>JAYTIG010000483.1:0-3602 GCA_043731995.1 Hyphomicrobiales bacterium | reverse complement strand
GGCCCAACACGTTTTCAATCTCGGCCTTGGCCTGATCAGGTGAAATGAAAACATCTGAATAGACATATCCGCAGCCGATGCGAGCTTGCGTGGGGATCATCCACAACCAGCCCGAGCCTTGCGCCCAAGCCGTGGTAAAGGGTTTGAGTTCTTCGCCATCCTTGATATCGAGCCAGAATGGCATGGCGCGGTTCAGCGGCAACACATCACGGTAAGACATCCAAGTGCCCCCCATCACACCTGCAATGAGCGCGCGGCGAAAGCCAGTGCAGTCAATAAAGAAATCTCCCGCAATCTCGCCGACGTCTGTCGCCAGTGCGGTTATGTCTCCTGTTACAGCGTCTCGCGTCGCACCTGAAACCTGCGCGTCGATGGTCTCGACGCTGCGGGATTTTCGCCGCAAATATTGTCCCACCAAGGCCTGATCAAAATGATAGGCATGATGATAGGGTCCCATCGGCACCAAATTGCCATCACTCATGCGCGCGAATGGTGCCTTCTGCTGTTCCAGAAGATAGGAAAACAGATGTGTGTCGGCCAACCTGCGCCCAGCGGCGCAAGAGAAGATGTCGATATAGCTTTGCGGCCTTGTTCCGCTGGGCTCCACCACCAGGTGAGGATCATCGATCGGCCCATCATAACTGTGGCCCTTGCTTCGCCAATCCTTGTGACGAATGCCAAATTTTATGGTGGCCTGTGTCTCGCGCAGAAACTCAAACTCGTCAAAGCCGAAATGTTTCAGCATCTGGCGGAACACGGCGGTTGTGCCTTCGCCCACACCAATGGTGGGGATGCGCGAAGATTCAACCACAGTCACCACCGCATTGAGTGCCTGCTTGGCAATCGCCTCTTGCAGCAGCAGGGCCGCGAGCCAACCTGCCGTCCCCCCACCGACAATCACAAAGCGGCGCGGGGAAGCCTCACTCATTCAGCGGCCTTGAGCGGCTTGTTCACGCGGGCGAATTCCGGCAACCAAGTGCCGTGGGCGGCGAGAAGATCATCCACCAAATCCCAAATCTGTTGCAGATCGAGTTCAGCAGCAGTGTGCGGATCCATCATTGCCGCGTGGTAGATGTGCTCGCGATTTTCAGTCATTAACGCCCGCACGGTGAGTTCCTGCACATTGATATTGGTGCGAATGAGAGCCGTAAGTTGGGGCGGCAGTTCGCCTACAAAGGTTGGCTGGATGCCACGATCATCAACCAGGCAAGGCACTTCGGCCGCGCAATCATTGGGCAGCGACGTGATGCAACCATTGTTGCGCTGGTTACCGTAAATCACCGACGGCTCGCCCGTCCACACCGAGTTGATGATGGAAGAGGCATATTCATTGCTGGGCTCGACGTGGATTTCCCTGGCGGACTTGTTGTCTTCCGAATCCTTCTTCCAGCGGGCAATCTGTTCCACGCAGCGCTTTGGATATTCATCGAGCGGGATGCCAAATTTTTCAATCAGGTCTTCGCGGCCCTCCTTGATGAAATAGGGCGTGTATTCAGCAAAATGTTCCGAGCTTTCGGTGACGAAATAGCCAAGCCGCTTCAACATTTCATAGCGCACAAGATTGGGACAGCGCGGGTTCCAGGACGACGGCTTGGGAAAGCGGCCATCTCTGTAGCCTTGCCGCAAGGCCGGGTAGAGATCGACATAGGTTTCATCCTTTTGCCGATGTTCAAACTGTGAATAGAATGACATGTGGTTTATGCCTGCCGCCTTGTAGCGGATCTCGCCAATCGGGATGTCGAGATCACGCGCCAATTCCTGCGCCGTATGTTGCACCGAGTGGCACAGGCCAACTTGTTTGATCTTCGGAAATTTTGCCGAGATTGACCACGTATTGATGGCCATCGGATTCACGTATTGCAACAGATGGGCGCCGGGGCAAAGTTCCATCATGTCTTCGCAGATTTTCCACAAATGCGGAACGGTGCGAAGCCCGCGCATGATGCCGCCAACACCCAGCGTGTCGGCAATGGTTTGGCGCAACTTGTATTTCTTCGGCACTTCAAAATCAGTGACGGTGCAAGGCTCATAGCCGCCGATCTGGAAAGCCACGACCACAAAATCTGCCTTGGCCAGAGCACGGCGTTGGTCACCATGCGTTTCGAGCTTGGCAGCAACGCCCAAAGTTGAAATGATCTTCCCAGCTACGATTTCAGATTCTTTCAGGCGCACTGGATTCACATCCATCAATGCAATGGTGGCACCGCTGGTGGCGTTGCGTTGCAGAATATCACCAATGATATTCTTCATGAAAACGGTGGAACCAGCACCGATAAAGGCAATGCGGGGATTTGCAGTCATTACTTAACTCCTCAGGCAGCGATTTCAAAGGCGGCACGAACGAGCCGCTTGGTATATTCGGTCTTGGGGTGGGTCAAAACGTCAGCCACTGGCCCCTGCTCCACGATCTTTCCATTTTGCATGACGATGACCCGGTGGCAGAGCGCGCGGACGACCTTGAGGTCGTGGCTGATGAACAAATAGGAAAGCCCGCGCTCGCGTTGAAGCTTGCGCAACAGCTCAATGATCTGGGCTTGCACCGAAAGATCGAGCGCGGAGGTCGGTTCATCCAGGAGGATGAATTCCGGCTCCAGCGCAATCGCGCGCGCGATGGCTAGGCGTTGGCGCTGCCCGCCGGAAAATTCGTGCGGAAAGCGCGTCAGGATATTGGTTGGCATGCCGGCATCTTCGAGTGCCTGCTGCACGCGCTGCAACCGCTCGGCCGTATTGCCGCCAATGGCGTTGACGATCAGGCCTTCCTCAATGATCTGGCGCACATTCATGCGCGGGTTCATCGCCGAGAATGGATCCTGAAAAACAATCTGCATGCGCGAACGAAATGGACGCAGTTGCTCGCGTGACAGACCATCAATCCGCTGCCCGTTAAATGTGATCTCGCCTTCCTGCGGGTTGAGCAAGCGAATGAGCGCTTGGCCGAAAGTGGTCTTGCCGGAACCTGATTCCCCCACCAGACCCAGTGTCTCACCCTTCTTGAGATCAAGGCTCAGGCCGTCAACGGCTTGCAAGTCTGAATACGTCGCATTGAAAATGCCACCGCGCTTCAGCGTATAGGTCACGCGTACATTCTTGCCTTCAAGCACTGTAGGCAAATTGCCGACCAGCGGCTGGGCCACACCCTTGGGGTCTGAGGCCAGCAGGCGGCGGGTATAAGGGTGCTGCGGATTGGCAAATAGCGCTGCGGTGATATTGTGTTCCTTCACCTCGCCGTGCTGCATCACATAAACGCGGTCAGCAAATTGGCGCACGACTGTGAGGTCATGAGTAATCAGAATCACCGCCATGCCATATTTGGCCTTGAGGTCTTTGATCAAGTTCAAGATTTGCGCCTGCACCGTGACATCCAGGGCAGTGGTCGGCTCATCGGCGATCAATATGTCAGGCCGGTTGGCCAGCGCCATGGCAATCATGACACGTTGGCGTTGCCCGCCGGAAAGCTGATGCGGATATTGTTTGACGCGCGCCTCTGGATCAGGGATTTGAACTTCTTCCAAAAGGCTCTGCGCCTTGGCCATGGCGTCGGCGCGCGAAATCTTGTTGTGGATGCGCAACACCTCGGCGATTTGTGCGCCTACGGTGTAAAC
>JAYTIG010000482.1:0-9367 GCA_043731995.1 Hyphomicrobiales bacterium | reverse complement strand
ATCCAACCTTGGGACGTGAAGAAGCTGGATCTCGCTGCCTATCTTGACGGCGTTCCCGGCGGCAAAGCAGGCGATGCTGGCGAAGTTGGTGGCAAGCGCTATTTCGTTCCCTCCGTTTGGGGCACCGAAGCCATCACATTCAACAGCAAGACAGTTGACGGCGCCTATGGCAAGATTGGCCTGTCTGACCTCTGGGATGACAAGTATGCGGGCAAGATCTGCATCCGCGCCCACTCCTCGCTCGCCGCCATGGGCCGCGTGCTGGACGGCACCGGCAAGCTGCCCAAGCCCTATCTCGACAGCTACAAGGACGAGGCCACGATGAAGGCCAACTGGGACGTGATCCTGGCTGAAGCCGTCAAGCACAAGAAGAACGTCGCCCAGTTCTGGGGTGGCGAAAATGAGGCCCAGGCCGGTTTCAAGACCAACGGCGCCGAAATCGGCCTCACTTGGGATTCGACCGGCTATAACCTGCGCAATGACGGTTACGGCTTCATTGCACCAAAGGAAGGCGCTTTCGCCTGGAGCCAAGGCCTTTATCTGCTCAAGGGTGCTAAGAATGCGGAGCAGGCGCATGCTTTCGCCAAGTGGCTTTCTACAGCTGAAGGTGCGGCTGCCTGGGCTACGGCCTTCTCAGCTAACCCCGTCGGCAAGGGCGGCATCGAAAAGATGTCTCCTGACGTTGCCAAGTTCTACGCTGCCGCCTATCCGGGTGATGCGTTGAAGAAGCTGTGGTGGTGGCCGCCGCAAGCTGCTTGGTTCGTCAAGCTGCGCGGCGAATATGCCGACAAGTTTAAGTCTGCTTAATCAGTTGTCGTAGATCAATGAAGTCCGGGCGGTCTTGTGCCGCCCGGATTTTCCATTAAGAATTAGACTGCAGAACAACAATAAGAACAGGGGCGAGGGGTCATGTCCGCAAGTGTGGAGTTGCGCGGTGTTTCGATGGATTTCGACAAATACCGGGCCGTGGACAACGTTTCGGTCAAGATCAATCCAGGTGAGTTCTTCTCATTTCTTGGCCCCTCTGGTTGTGGCAAAACCACCATCTTGCGCATGGTTTCTGGGTTTATAGAACCCACCGAAGGCCAAGTTCTGATCGGTGACAAGGACATGAGGGGCATTGGCCCCAACAAGCGCCCGACAGCGATGATCTTCCAGAACCTTGCGCTGTTCCCGCTTATGAAGGTCTGGGAAAATATTTCGTTCGGTCTTGAGGTGCGCGGTGCCGACAAGGTGACCCGCAGGGCCAAAGCGGATGAGTTACTGAAGCTCGTGGATTTACCCGGCGTGGCGGATCGTTTCCCCTCCCAGCTATCTGGTGGCCAGCGCCAGCGTGTGGCCATTGCGCGCGCCTTGGCCGTGGAGCCGCAGCTCATGCTGCTGGACGAACCACTCTCAGCGCTTGATCTCAAGCTGCGCCAGCACATGCGCGCCGAACTGCGCGCTATCCAAAAGCGCACGAATGTGACCTTCATCTACATCACCCATGACCAGGGCGAGGCATTGGCCATGTCTGATCGCGTGGCGGTGATGAGCCGAGGCCAGATCCAGCAAGTGGATGTGCCGCAGAAGATCTATAACAATCCCTCAAATGGGTTTGTGGCTTCCTTCGTGGGTGAGAATAACAAGTTCCCAGGCACGCTCACAGCGACCAGCAGACGCGAAGGCAAGTTCAAGACTGATGTTGGGGAATTTACGGTAACATTGGGTGAAGGCGTGGTCCGCGATTCCAAATGTCGCCTTTATGTCAGGCCCGAGCATGTCGAATTTTCGACCAAACCGAAGGCGGGTGCTAATTCTTTGTCCGTGAAAGTTGAAGACGTTTCTTTTGAAGGCAATTTTGCGGTGATCTTGATGCGTGACAAGGCGGGGCATCGGCGCAGCGCTGAAGTGCGCAATGACCCTGCCAACCCGCCGCCCCAGCCCGGCTCGACAACCAACATCACCTTCAATACAGACAAGGCTCTGGTTTTGCTCGACAGCGAGGCTGTGGCCTACGAAGAGAAGGAGTGAGCCATGGCCGAACTTCTTCGCCGCTATGGCATGGGGCTGACCGTCTTGGCGTCTGCCCTAACGGCGTTTTGGCTCCTGGCGCTGGTGGTGTTGCCCTATCTCGGACTCTTTGAACAAAGCTTTAGGCCTTATCTGCCGGTTGTTGATGTTGGTGGCCCAAAGGACGTTTATTCAATCAATAACTATCTCACGGTATTTCACAATCCGACTGAGATTGACTTCTTGGGCGCCAAGATCACAATTCCAATTCACCTCTGGGTGTTCGCGATCACCATCATCTACAGCGGCTTGACCACAATCGTGTCAATGCTGTTGTGCTACCCCATCGCCTTCTACATGGCCAAGGTGATCTCGCCTAAAAGCCTTCCTACTTTCCTGCTGCTGCTGGTTGTGCCGATGTGGGTGAGTGAGCTGCTGCGCGCCTTTGCATGGTTCATCATCTTGGCCTTCAAGGGGCCGCTCACTATCACATTGCAATCACTGGGCATCATCACTGATCCGGTCCACTGGACATGGGGGCTTGGCGGCTATAGCGGCGTGATTATTGGCCTCAACTATGCCTATATCCTGTTCATGCTGTTCCCGCTCTACAATGCCATGACCTCGCTGGACTCCAACCAGCTTGAGGCGGCCGAAGACTTGGGTGCAAAATGGTGGCAAACGCATTGGCGTGTGATCGTGCCACATACCAAGCCGGGCATCGCCTCTGGCTCAGTCACCGTGTTCATGCTTTCGGTAGGCTCCATTCTGGTGCCTACGTTGGTGTCTTCACCTTCATCACGCTGGTTCACTGAAATCATTCAGCAATGGATGTTTGAGAGCGCGGACTGGAATACCGGTGCTGCCTATGCCTTCATGCTTCTCATTGTCTGCGTGATTTTTGTGACTTTGATGATGCGTCTATTCAAGGTCGGCCTCGCCGATATCGCAAAGTGAGGAGTTGACGATGCTGGGCAAACACACTCTCCTTCGCATCTATTCTTTCGTCTTTCTGTTTTACTTGCTGGTGCCATTGGCGGTGATGGCTGCTGCGGCTTTCAACGACTCCGCCTTTCCCTCGCCCTTGCCTTGGAAGGGCTTCACGCTGCAGTGGTTTTCCAAGCTCTACAATGACGAATACATCTGGCAATATACAGGCAACACATTGATCGTGGCGCTGTTTGTTGTGCTGATTTCGGTTCCGCTGGGAACGGCGGGCGCCATTCTTGTCAATAGCCTCAAGGGAGGCAACCGTGCCATTCTTTATGGTGTGATGATCGCTCCGGTGCTCACACCTGGTGCAGTGATCGGCATTTCAACTCTATTGTTCTGGTACAAGTTCAATGTGCCCGCTGGTTTACATCTCTCAGTATTGGGACAATGCAGCTTTATTGCGGCCTATGTGATGCTGATGGTGCTGGCACGGCTGCAGAGCTTTGACGGTGCACTGGAAGAGGCTGGGCTTGATCTTGGTGCCACACATTCACAGATGCTGCGGCGAATTTTACTGCCGCATCTCTATCCAGCGCTCGCTGCAAGCGCTGTTTTGGCCTTCTTCCAGTCGGTTGAAAATTTCAACACCACACAATTTACACGTGGTGCGTCCAATACGCTCACCGTCTATATCGGCTCCAAGGTACGCTCCGGCATCAAGCCGGACATTAACGCTCTGGCGACGATCATGATCAGCCTGACCATTCTAGGTGCGATAGTCTATGAAATCATGCGGCGGCGCGAAGCCGCACGGCAGGCGGCCATGAACGCGGAATGAAGATCAAGAAGCTTGAAACCTTCACCAACCGCTTTGTTGGTTTCACGCGTTTGACCGCCGAAGATGGCACTCAAGGCTGGGGCCAGGTTTCCACCTATAACGCCGACATCACCTGCGAGATTTTTCATCGGCAGGTGGCGCCCTATGCCTTGGGCCGCGATACGGATGATTTTGATGACATCCTGGCGAGGATCAATGAGAAGGAACACAAGTTTCCCGGCTCATATCTGCGCCGTGCAACAACAGGCCTTGATACTGCAGTGTGGGATTGGCGCGGCAAGCAGGCGGGAAAGCCGGTGGTTTCATTATTGGGCGGCAAACCCGGCAAGCTTCGCGCCTATGCCTCTTCGATGAAGCGCGACATCACGCCCGAGGATGAGGCCAAGCGTTTTCTTAGGCTGCGCGATGAAAAGGGTTTTGATGCCTTCAAGTGGCGTGTGGGCGCCGAGACGGGCCGCGACACGGATGAATGGCCGGGCCGCACCGAAAAGATCGTGCCTTATGTGGCCAAGGCCTTGGGTGACGGTATTGACAAGCTGGTGGACGGCAACAGTTGCTATTCCTCCAAGAGGGCCATTGAAGTGGGCCGCATGCTGGAAGCCAATGGCATCGGACATTTTGAAGAGCCATGCCCTTATTGGGAATTTGAACAAACCAAGGCAGTGGCCGATGCGCTCTCAATTGATGTGGCTGGTGGCGAGCAGGATTGCGAGTTCACTGCCTGGAAGACGATGATCGGCATGCGTGCTGTTGATATCGTCCAACCTGACGTGATGTATCTCGGTGGCATTTCGCGCACGCTGCATGTGTGCAAAATGGCGCAAGCCGCTGGCCTTCCCGTCACGCCGCATGCGGCCAATCTTTCGCTGGTGACGATGTGCACCATGCATCTGCTCAAGGCCATTGCCAACGCGGGCAAATATCTTGAGTTCTCGATTGAGGGGCTGGATTATTACCCGTGGCAGGATGGTCTTTTTCTGGGCGATCCCTACCGCATTGAAGACGGCCAGGCGCTCATCACGGATGCACCCGGTTGGGGCGTTGAAGTTGATCCCAAGTGGCTGGAGAAGTCAGCCTACAGGACCAGCGAAATTGAGTAGATATTGCTCAATCCCCAGTTCGAGTAAGCCCGATTCCGGCCTTCGCCGAGATGACGAAGCGGGGTATCAATTCAAGGGGACCAGCGTCTAGCAACACACCAAGGCGAGTTTCTGCAAGTAGGCTTCGCAAAGTTTCAGCTGCGAAATCTCAATGAATTCATCCGGCTTGTGTGCCTGCTCAATATTTCCCGGACCGCAGATGATGGACGCGATGCCGATTTCCTGAAACAGCCCGGCCTCGGTGCAATAAGACACGGCATGCGTGGCATTGGCTCCGGCAGCGTGAAGCGCCATGCTTTCAGCCTCTGATCCCTGTTCCGGGCGCAGGCCGGGAACTTCGTTCACGGTTCTTGTGGAAATGCCGATGTCTTGCGACACGGCTTTCATGGCCGGTTCAAGCCGAAGGCGCAATGCTTCAATGCGGTCTGGGACCAAGCTGCGGTCTGCCGTTGGCAGAAGGCGCGTCTCCCACTGAAAATCGCAATGGCGCGGAATGATGTTCTTGGCCGTGCCGCCGCTAATCAGGCCCACGTGAATTGTGGAATAGGGTGGATCAAAGCGGCCCGTGGGATCGCCGGCACTGATCAGCTCTTTGCGCAGTGCATTGATTTCGTGGATCACTTCTGCTGCCACCATGATGGCATTCACACCCTTGTGGGTGAGGCTGGAATGGGCTTCATGCCCTTTCACTTCAGTGCTGAAGGTCACCGCACTCTTATGGGCATTCACCACTTGCATCATGGTAGGCTCGCCCACAAAAACTGCCCGCGGCCTTTTCAGATGTTCGCGCATGTGGGCTACGAGAGGGCGCACGCCTTTGCAGCCCACTTCTTCATCACAGGAAAAGGCGAGATGGATAGGCGTCTTGAGGGTCAGCGACTTGAAATAGGGCAGCAGAGCCAGGCAACAGGCGATGAAACCTTTCATGTCTGCAGCGCCACGTCCGAAGAACTTATTGTCGCGCTCTGTCAGCGTGAAGGGGTTGCTCTGCCATTGCTGGCCATCCACGGGCACAACATCGGTGTGGCCGGAAAGAACAATGCCGCCCGCCGCATCAGGCCCGATGGTGGCATAGAGATTGGTTTTGCCTTCCGCATAATCCACGCGCAGGTGCGCAACGTCATGGGAATTGAGATAGGACTCGATCCACTCAATCAGCGGCAAATTGGAATTGCGTGAAGTGGTGTCGAAACTGATGAGTTTGGCCAGCAGTTCGACAGTTGGAAGATTTTGCATCAATTCACGCTGTGCCTGTCGAAATGGCTGTCAAGGGAGAAGGCCGGGATCGTTGCATCAAAATGCTCGCCCCTGTCTGTCACCATGCCATAGCTGCCAGCCATCAATCCAGATGGTGTGTGCAACGGGCAGCCCGAGGAATATTGATAGCTGTCATTCGGCCGCAAGACCGGCTGTTCACCCACAACACCTGGGCCCGTCACTTCCTGCTTGTTGCCATTGCCGTCGGTGATGATCCAGTGGCGCGTGAGCAGTTTCACAGTCTCCGCACCGTGGTTGGCGATTGTAATTGTATAGGCCCAGACAAATTTGCCGTCCTGGGGTTCGGATTGATTTTCAAGAAACTGCGGCTTGGCCGTGATTTCAATATTGCGGGTGATGGCGCGGTACATGCCCTCAATATAGGGCATCGAGCGAACAAGTGGAATCACTTGTGAGCGAAACGATGCGACACATCAAATATCCAGAGCGTGCGGGCGAGCGGATGCGAGCATCCGCCGCTCTGGCACTGCCAAAAAAGAAAAACCCCAGTGTTGCCACCGGGGTTCATTTATCTTGTTTTGGTTGGAGGGTTTAAGCCATCCACCAGCGTTCCCAGCAATAGCCGCCGTCATCGTCAAAGTCCGAGTTGAAGGCGTTGTGGCCGATCTTGTTGGAAATTGCGCCCACGAAGTTGTTGTACATGAGAACAATCTGGCCGCCATCATCATGCACCAGCTGTTGGGCTTCGGCATATTCGGCAGCGCGCTTCTTTTCGTCAGTTTCAGCACGTGCGGCGAGCAGCAGCTCGTTGAAGCGCGGGTTCTTCCAATGCGTATCGTTCCAGGCAGCGTCAGCTGCCAGCGATATGGAAAGGAACATGTCGGCCACAGGGCGGCCGCCCCAATAGCACAGGCACCAAGGCTTTTTGAGCCAGACGTTATCCCAATAGCTGTCATTCGGTTCGCGGATCACGTTGATCTCGATGCCTGCCTTCTTGGCCTGTTCGGCCATCAGCAGGGCAGCATCCACGCCGCCGGCAAAGGCCGCATCGGAAGCCGAAAGATCAACCTTCAAACCATCAAGGCCCGCCTTCTTGAGCAGTGACTTGGCCTTATCCGGATCGTAAGTATAGACTGGCTCCGGATTGATGGCGAATTTCATTGCAGCGGAGATCGGGTTGTCATTGCCGGGCGTGCCATAGCCATAGAGAATCTTGTCCACCAATTCCTGGCGGTTGATGGCATATTTCAGGGCTTGGCGCACTTCGAGCTTATCGAAGGGGGCCGCGTCAACGTGCATTGGTGCGGTATAGTGTGCGAAGCCGGACACATTGTAGAGATCCGTATCAGGCGCCCCCTTCAGCATGTCGATGGTCTTGAGGTCGGCGCGGTTGATGTAATGCACTTCGCCAGAAAGATAGGCATTGGTGCGGGCAGCCACGTCAACAATCGAGAGCATTTCAACACTGTCGAAATAAGTGTCCTTGAAATAGTTCTTATTGCGCTCGGCCTGAATCTTCACGCCGGGTTCGAAGTTAGTGATGGCATAGGGGCCAGCACCAATGCCCTTGGCCCAATCAATTTTGCCATCCTTTGATGGATAGATGCCCAGGTGGTAATCAGTGAGCAGGAAGGGGAAGTCGGCATTGCCGCCCTTGAGTTCAAAGATCACCGTGTCTTTGCCGTCGGCTTTCACGCTGGTGACGGACGAGAGCACCGACTTGGCCGGAGACTTTGAATCTGGGCCAATATGATAATTGAGCGTGTTGACCACATCGTCGGCGGTGAGTGTCTGGCCATCGTGGAAGGTAATGCCCTTGCGGATCTTGAAAACCCACTTTTGGGCGCCGTTTGAAGGCTCGAAGCTTTCAGCAACATGCGGCACGGCAGTGTTCTTGGCGTCAACCTGGGTCAGAGGTGCCGCAAACAGAGATTTGCCGAAATGGAAGGTAAAGCCGTTCGACCAGGTGGCCGGGTCGAGCGAATCGGTTGTCTGGCCATGGCCGCAGCCAAACTTGAAGGCGCCACCCTTCTTAGGCGCAGCGCGCGCTGCGCTGGCAAAAAGAGCCTGTGACGCAGCAAGTGTGACACCGGCGGCCATGGTGAATTGCATGAAATCGCGGCGGGACAGTTTGCCCTGGCCTACGGCGCGTTGTGCCAATGCGAGTTTGTGTTCGAATTCAGTCATAAGTTTCTCCTCAATTGACTTCACTCAGCGGTGGCGGAAATTGATCGATAGGGCGGCGAACTCTGTGCCGCTCGAAGAATTAACGTCCTTCCCCTCTAATTCCTGATCCGGGTCTGTGCCGGATTCATAGCAGTCATGCTTGCACGGGTTTTTAGGTTGGTCAATTCAATTCAGTGGTGAATTTGCTTTCACAAGAGGGGCTTGCGCGGCTTTCAAATCCGTAACATTGTTGGAAGGTCAAGCGTAAGTCGTTGGCGGGGTGTAATATGTCGCAATCGATTATGGAGCGGATGGTGGTGGCCGTTGCCGCGCGGCTTTTGCCCCAAAGTATCAGGGGCAGGTTGGATGTCACTTTGCCATCCGGCAGGGTTCTCACTCTGGGTGGCGTTGAACCCGGTGCGCGAGCGGATCTCACGTTGCGCAATTTCAAAGTCTTGTGGGCGGGTTTTCGCCGGGCACAGCTGGGCTTTTTTGAACGCTATCTGGCGGGGGACCTGGAAAGCAAGAATCCCACCGCCTTCTTCCAGTTCTACCTCCAAAACCGACCGGGGCTGGATGGGGCTTCTGGCATGTTCAGGGCGAGCCTCTTCGATAAGATCTGGCACCGGCTGCGCGACAACACCCAGGATGGCTCCAAGGATAACATCGCGGCGCACTACGATCTGGGCAACGAATTCTACAGGCTGTGGCTTGATGACACCATGAGCTATTCCTCCGCCGTGTTTGACGGAAAGGCGAACAGCCTTGAGGCCGCCCAACAGCTCAAATATCAAAAGGTGATGGAAGCGGCTGAAGTGAAACCCGGCTCAAGAGTTCTGGAAATTGGTTGCGGCTGGGGCGGCTTTGCGGAAACGGCAGCCAGGGCCGGGGCCTTCTTGCGTGGCATCACCCTTTCCAGGGAGCAACTTGGCTTTGCCCAAGACCGTTTGAAACGCAAAGGCTTGTCGGACAAGTCAGAACTGGTGTTTGAGGATTACCGCGACACCCAGGGCACCTATGATTCCATTGCTTCCATTGAAATGATCGAGGCTGTGGGCGAACCGCATTGGCCCAGTTATTTCAAAACGCTGTTCAACCGGCTCAAACCCGGAGGTGCCGC
>JAYTIG010000481.1:0-1260 GCA_043731995.1 Hyphomicrobiales bacterium | reverse complement strand
CAGGCGGGATCGAACCGCCGACCTCTTGCATGCCATGCAAGCGCTCTCCCAGCTGAGCTATGACCCCGTTATTCAGGAATTGGGGTTTGGGCGGGATTACCTGCCCAAACGCGATTGGCTGTCTAGTCGGCCTTGTAGCCAGAGGCAAGCGGATTTTTGAAGCCAGTAGATGGCAAAAAGCCAGGCCATCGCCACAAAATTCGCCAGAAAGCTTAGTGCTCTTCTTCCTCTTCCTTGCCGCCGCCCTCAACAAGGTCACCCATGTTGCCTTCGTCTTCTTCCTCCACAAGGAAGGTATCATCCTCGTCTTCGTTGGCGTCGCTGCTATCTTCACCAAGATCGACATCTTCGATACCAGCGGTTTCGTCATCGGCCTTTTCTTCGGCTTCCACATCCGACAGGCTGACAAGTTCGACGTCGCCGGCTTCTTGATCGTCACTGCTTTCAACTTCCCGCGGCTTTGGCGCGGCTTGTGGCACCAAGCCCGGAAGTTCGGTCTTGGACGGCAGAATTTGCAGCGCCACAAAGCTTGTGCTGCATTTGGGGCAAGTGATGGGATCTTTCAAAAGATCATAAAAGCGTGTGGCACAGTTGGGGCAGGTGCGCTTGGTTCCAAGCTCTGGCTTAACCACGTTGGCGTCCTTTCAGAGTTGCAAAAATGGGGTGATGGCGGGCTCATGCCACGGGTGAGCCCGAATGTCAAAACCCTAGAATAAAGCCGCCAGAGGAGGGATGACAGCCTGCGGCGGCAGGTGTATCGGAAACTCCCATGAGCCATACCGCCCCAACTCCACTCATGTCTCGCAAATCTTTAGGCCTCAAAGGCCGCATTACTGTTCCGGGAGATAAATCCATGTCTCACCGTGCCTTGATGTTTGGCGCCATTGCGCGGGGCATGACGCGCATTTCAGGCCTGCTGGAGGCCGAAGATGTGGTGAACACCGCAATGGCCATGGCGGCATTGGGTGCGGGTGTCGAACGGCAGGCCAATGGCGATTGGCATGTGCAGGGTGTTGGCATTGGCGGCCTAAAGTCCCCAGCCCGAGATTTGGATTTCGGCAATTCCGGCACTGGCGTGCGCTTGGCGATGGGTCTGATGGCTTCAACACCTCTCACCGCGCGTTGCGTGGGGGATGCTTCGCTCTCCAAACGCCCCATGGGCCGCGTTACGACGCCCCTGGCCCAGTTCGGAACGCGCTTTGAAGCCTCGGAAGGCAATCGCCTGCCGCTCACCATCCACGGCGCTGGAGATGCCAAGCC
>JAYTIG010000480.1:0-1261 GCA_043731995.1 Hyphomicrobiales bacterium | reverse complement strand
TAAGCGCCCGAGCGTTTTGACTTTTCATAGAAAAGTCAAAATCGCCTGAAGTTTCAATTGTCGATCAACTTTTCTGCACTTTGGCGATTCCGCCAAAGTGCAGGTTGATCTAATCCACAGTTTGAGTGAATCTGCCATGGCGCTTGATAAGACTTTTGACCCCCAGGAAATGGAAACCCGGCTTTATGAGGCCTGGGAAAAGGGCGGCTATTTCAAGCCCGGCAAGGCCAAGGATGCGCGGCCCTTCACCATCGTGATCCCACCGCCCAATGTGACGGGTTCACTGCACATGGGCCATGCGCTCAACAACACCATTCAGGATGTGTTGTGCCGGTTTGAACGCATGCGCGGGCGCGATGTCTTGTGGCAGCCGGGCACTGACCACGCGGGCATCGCCACGCAAATGGTGGTGGAGCGTTTGCTGACCAAGGAAAACAACACCGACCGCCGCGCCATGGGCCGCGAGGCGTTTTTGAAACGCGTATGGGAGTGGAAAGAGGAATCCGGCGGCATCATCACCGAGCAATTGCGCCGTTTGGGGGCGAGTTGTGATTGGAGCCGTGAGCGCTTCACCATGGACGAGGGCCTTTCGCAAGCCGTGCGCAAAGTGTTTGTGCAGCTCTACAAAGAGGGCCTGATCTACAAAGACCAGCGCCTAGTGAATTGGGACCCGGTGTTTGAAACCGCGATATCGGATCTCGAAGTTGAAACCCGCGATACCAAGGGCGCGATGTGGCAGTTCGCTTACCCGCTTGTCGATGGCGAAATTGATGGCATCAAGGAAATTGTGATTTCCACCACGCGGCCGGAAACCATGCTGGGCGATGGCGCGGTGGCGGTGCATCCGTCTGACAAGCGCTACAAGAATCTCATCGGCAAATTGGTGCGCCTGCCGATTGCCGAGCGGCTGATCCCCATCATGGCTGATGAATATCCTGATCCCGAATTCGGCACGGGCGCGGTGAAGATCACGGGCGCCCATGATGAAAACGATTTCCATGTGGCCAAGCGCAACAACATTCCGCTGATTGTGTTGATGGACAAGAAGGCGCGGATGATTTCCACGCCGGAAAACAATGTGCCGAAACACTATGATGGCCTTGATCGGTACAAGGCGCGCGAATTGGTGCTGAAGGAAATCGAGGAACTCGGCTTCTATCGCGGCAAGGAAGAGAAGATGATTCCGCAGCCGTTTGGCGATCGTTCGGGCGTGGTGATCGAGCCGATGCTCACCGAGCAGTGGTATGTGAATGCTGCCGAA
>JAYTIG010000479.1:0-3610 GCA_043731995.1 Hyphomicrobiales bacterium | reverse complement strand
CGTTGCCATCAGGCCTATAACCTTTGGGGCAATTTGGCTGTTGCTGTTGCGGCGGCATGCAGCGACCGTTGTTGTCGCGCACCAAACCATCTTTGCAGATTGGCACACATTGGCCGTGATAGGTTTCAGTGCCTTGCGGGCAGCCCGAGCGCGGTGGCGGCACACAGCGACCATTGGCATCACGCACCTGATTGTTATTGCAGATCGGGACGCATTGGCCGTTGTAAGTTTCAGAGCCTTGCGGGCAGCCCGTATGGGGCGGCGCACAGACACCATCGCTGTTGCGCAAGGTGCCTTCCGGGCACGGCACGGGCTGACACTGACCGCGCAGGTTTGGATAAGTCCCATCCGGGCAGGTTTGCGGAACGCAATAGCCGTAGTTGTCACGCAGCGTTCCTTTTTCGCAAGTTGGCACACAGCGGCCATTCAAACTGTCAAAGCCTTGAGGGCAAGATGGTGGTGGTGGCAGGCAACGCGTGGGATGGCGGATGTCACGGTAGAATCCTTGCGGACAAGTGGGCAGGCACACCCAGCCATAGTTGGGTGGCCAAATGCCGGGTGGCAAGCAACGCCCCGTGTCGCCATCGCGCGCGTAACCTTCAGGGCAGACGCGGCCATAATAGCTCTGGCACAGGCCATGGCCATCGAGATAGGTGCCTTGCGGGCAATCCACTTCGCAGCGGCCGGTGGCATTTGACCAGCCCATGCCATAAGGACATTCACCGCCATTTTGCAGCACGCCATAGTCAGGCACGCAATGATCGGGGTCACGCAGGTCACGCACATAGCCTTGCGGGCAACTGGGCAGTGGCACTTGGTCAAAGCCTTCGGGGCAGCCAAATTCCACTGGCGGCATGCAAAGGCCGGGAACGCCAGGATAACGGATGAAACCCAAGGGACAATCCGGCAGGCAATAATCGTCATAAAGCGATTGGCCCGGCGGACAGGAGGGGCGGCCATGATCAATGTCACCGCAGGTGTTGCAACAGCTACTCACCTGCGGCGTGCAGATTTGCTGGTCATTGGCAAAAGCCGGCGTAGCGGGCATGAGGCTGAAGAAGGAAACGACCGCCCACAGGCTCAACAAGAGCCCTGCAAGCCGGACAGCACGAATAAGCGATTTTTCCGCGACGCGCATCATGGCTCAAGTCCTCCGGACTAAGTCCCCAGAGTGTTGCATAACAGAAAATTCAGGTTGCGGGAAGCACGATCACTCCCACTCAAGCTAGTGCGCGATATGAATCTTGATGCCGAGTTTTCTGAACTTTGCCAATGTGCCAGCGCTGGCACGCTGATCGACAACCAGATGGGTGATTGAACGGCAGGGCACAATCTGGAACGGCGCGGTTGTTTCCAGCTTGTCGTTAGTTGCCGCGACGATGATCGTCGATGCGCGTTCGGCCATGGCCCGTTTGATTTCCGCTTCAGCCTCATCAAATGCCGAGACGCCGGATTTTGTCGCAATGCCACATGAGCCGAGCAGCAACAGATCGGCATTCAATTGCTTGATTCGGCGCTGGGCATCGGTTCCCACGCATGTACCCAACGCCTGATCATAAACACCGCCAAGCAGCACAAGCTTGATATAGGTGTGGGCGGAGAGGGCGTTGGCGACGCCCAGCGCATTGGTCGTTACCGTCAGCGGCATATTGCGCGGAATGGCTTGCGCAATTGTCGTGTTGGTTGAGCCGCCGTCGATAAACAGGCTTTGGCCCGGTTTGATCAAGGTGATGGCGCATTTGGCAATGCGTCGCTTTTCTTCGCTCATCACCATGTTACGAATGGCAAGCGGGGAAGAGTGAGGAGCAATTGCCACCGCCCCGCCATAAACGCGTTGGCACTGGCCTGCCTTGGTCAGTTCGCGCAAGTCACGCCGCGCGGTATCTTCGGAAACGCCAAACTGGGCAACCAAATCCACAGCGAGGATTTGCCCTTTGGTCGCCAGTACCTGACGAATGAAATTATGGCGGTCTTCGGTCAACATATTTATTTACGTGATTTCAAATGTTGTTGCACGTTCTGCACGTTTGTGCAAGTTTGGCCGAAACCGAGTTTCAAATTTCCATGTCCATTGGCCTCAAGCTTTCACCGCAGCACCGTGTGTACGCGGGCTTCTGCCTGCATGCCATAGCCATGGGCAGCGTTTTCCCGCGCATGGCCGATATCAAGGCGCAAATGGGTGTCGGCGAGCAGGCCCTGGGGCTCAGCTTGATTGGCATTCCATCTGGAACAATGCTGGCGCTGAGCTTTGCAACGCCATTGATCGAACGCATTGGCTTTCGGCGGACGTTGCTGGGTGCCGTTCCCCTGATGGCCTTTGGCTATGCCTTGGCAGTGCAGGCCATGAGCCCCGCCTTGTTTTTCCTTGCACTTGTCCCCATTGGTTTCCTGCTCGGCTGCGTTGAGATTGTGTTGAACACGGAAGCTGACCGGGTGGAACATTTGATCGGGCGCCGCATCATGAACCGTGCCCACTCATTTTGGAGCTTTGGTTTTTTTGGCGCCGGCTTTGCAGGTGCGGGCATGGCGCAGCTTGGTCTTTCACCGCAAATGCATTTGGCACTGATTGCTCCGGCCATCGCTTTGGGAATTGCCGTGTTTCTCGGCAAGTTTGAAGCGGCGCCCAGTCGCATCGTGGAACATGATAAAGAGCGGCCCAAATTCTCGCTGCCAAGCCTGGCCATTCTCGGTCTCGTTACCGTCACCCTTTCCTCCATGCTGATGGAAGGTGCGGGAATTGATTGGTCGGCAATTTATATGCGCAACATTTTTAACTCAGGCCCGTTCATGGCGGGTGTTGCGGTGGCGACTGTGGCATTGTCACAGGCGATTGCGCGTTTTTTTGCCGATGGCTTTATCGAGAAGCATTCTCCTGCTTCGGTTACACGGCTGCTTGCGGCCGTGATGTTGACCGGAATAATCATCGCATTTTTGGCTCCCTCGCCGCCAATGTCGCTGTTGGGTTTTGCTTTGATTGGCATCGGCTGCAGCGTGATGTTCCCACTGGCCATTTCTGCTGCCGCGCAACTGACAGACCGCCCCTCAGCCATTAACGTAGCTTCGATGATCCAGACATCATTCATGGTCTTTCTTCTCGGCCCGCCACTTCTCGGTGCGGTCGGCCAGCATTTTGGGGCGCAATGGATCTTTGGCGTCGGCGCGCCGCTGGCGGTGCTGAGCTGGTTTACTGCTAAAGCCTTGGGCGAGAGCAAGTCTAGCTTATGATTTGGGCCATCACTCCCACTCAATGGTTCCAGGCGGTTTGCTCGTCACATCATAGACCACACGGTTGATGCCTTTGACCTCGTTGATGATGCGGGTTGCCGTGCGGCCGAGGAAGGCCATGTCATAGGGGAAGAAGTCTGCGGTCATGCCATCGACACTGGTGACGGCGCGAAGCGCCAGCACGCGGTCATAAGTGCGGCCATCGCCCATCACGCCCACGGTTTGCACCGGCAGCAGAACCGAGAAGGCCTGCCAGATCTTGTCATAGAGGCCGGCTTTACGGATTTCCTCGATGTAGATGGCATCGGCCTTTTGCAGGATGGCCAGCTTTTCGCGTGTCACGCCGCCGGGCAAGCGGATGGCAAGACCGGGGCCGGGAAAGGGG
>JAYTIG010000478.1:0-1266 GCA_043731995.1 Hyphomicrobiales bacterium | reverse complement strand
CAAGATCATCATCTCGGCCAAGTGTTCCGAAGTGCAGGACCTGATTGCGGTTTACCGCATGCTGGCGGCGCGGACCGACCATGCCTTGCACTTGGGCCTCACGGAGGCGGGCATGGGTTCGAAAGGCATTGTGGCCTCGACGGCGGCGCTCTCAGTTCTGTTGCAGCAGGGAATAGGCGATACCATTCGCATTTCCTTGACGCCGGAGCCAGGTGGGGCCCGGACACGTGAAGTAACCGTGGCGCAAGAAATTCTACAGACCATGGGTCTTCGCGCATTTGCGCCGATGGTGATTGCCTGCCCGGGCTGTGGGCGCACCACCTCCACCGTGTTTCAGGAACTGGCGCAAGGCATTCAATCTTATGTGCGCGGGCGCATGCCTGAATGGCAGGTGCAGTATCCTGGATTTGAGACATTATCGCTGGCGGTGATGGGGTGTATTGTGAATGGGCCCGGCGAGAGCAAGCATGCCGATATTGGCATTTCATTGCCAGGCACAGGCGAAGTTCCGGCAGCGCCCGTCTATATCGATGGCAAGAAAGTGAAAACGCTGCGCGGCGAAAACATCGCCAGCCAGTTTCAGGACATCGTGGAAAATTATGTCGCAAAGCGCTGGGGCTGAACCAAAATTTCCGATGACGGTTCGCGCCTTCTTTGAAGATGCTGACCGCTTTCTCAATCGTGGTGACATCTCACTATCACGCAGCCCGCTCATGGCTTCGCGGTTGATCCGCATGGCCAGTGGCAGCTTTTTCAGCCATGCGGCCATCGTGTTTCTTCTGCCAATGAGGCATGAACATTTCACCAATACCTTTGTCCTAGAAAGCTTGTTCAAAGGCGTTGGCATTGCCAATTTCGAATCCTATGTGAATGGGCGCAATCCTATTGAAGAAGTTGGCATCTTGCGATTGGAGGGACCGGGCTTTACGCAAGATTTCTTCAAGCGTGCTAACGGCGTGTTGTTGAATGAAGTGAATAAGCCTTATGATTTTCACCGCCTTTGGCGGATTGCCCTTTCAACCTTGTTTGGCTTGCAACAAGCGGTGCAGCGCATGCAGCGACGGCCCAATGTCTATCGCCGATGGATGCCACGGCAATTCATTTGCTCTGGCTTCATTCAATACGGCTTGTTTCTGGCTGCTGAACAATCGCAGTTTGACATAGAGCGTGTCATTCTGAAAAACGGACTTGCTGAGCCAAGCCCAGATCAAATGCTGGGCATCAGCCCAGAGGATGTTGCCACTTCAAACAAACTCACGTGGAAAT
>JAYTIG010000477.1:0-3621 GCA_043731995.1 Hyphomicrobiales bacterium | reverse complement strand
GATAATCTTCACGACCGATTGCGGGCTGACCCCAAGTCTGAGTTCGGCAACCGCAAAGAGCCGGTCCACAATATAGGTGTTGCCCTTGACGCGGTAATTGACGAGTGCTGGCTTGCCTTCAGAGCCTTGCACAAACAATGGTGGCGCTTCACCTTGCGGCAAGGTTGACGGGAACTGGATATAGACCTTTGCGCCATCATCAAACACGCGTGCTGGCGCAAAGGCGGCATCGCCAATAATTTTATAGCGGAAGTTCAAATTATCGAAACTCTGGGCACCGTCCATGGGCACGTTATCAACATTGGCCACACCGTCGTTCTTTTTCTTGATCGCAATGAGATCATCGTCGGGATAGGTCCAGGACAATGACGACATGTAAGTCGTTTCGGTACTTTCCAGTTCAAGATGATAGGTGCGTCGTTCCGAGGTGATGACCAAATTAGTTTTGAGATCGGCGGCAATCGGTTTGACCAGAATATGAACCTGTTGTGCTGTGCCCACGCCACTTGACGTGTCACCGACAATCCAGCGCACGGTGTCACCTGTGGAAACCGAAACCAGTTTCTCACCTGGCTGCAATGCAACATCGCTCACCTGATTCACGGCCGCATAGAGTCGGTAGAGTGCGCCTGAGCTGAAAGGGTAAACCTGTATGGCATTGATATAACCGGCCTTGACTGGCTCCTTGGTGGCGGCGGCATTGGCTTCAACCACCCTGACCAGAGGATCATCCGCTTCTTTGATCGGTTTGGATTTGCCGCCCAGCTTTTTCAACTGGCCGGGCAAGGGAAGTGGTTTTACTTTCTCGACAATCTGAACCGGCGGGGCTGGTTCAGCGATGACCTTGGCTTCGAAGAATGAATCCTTGGCCGGATCATCAGCGAATGAGCTGAGGGTTTCCTTGCTGGCACAGGCCGACAAAGCGATAAGTGAGACTGAAAGAATGAAATACTTCATGGGGCAACTCCAATGTTCATCGTGAGGTTGAGGGTTTGGCGGGCGGGGCCGATTCAAGTTCGCGTGACCAGTTGATGGCGTTCACATAAATGCCGAGTGGATTGGCGCGCAGTGTCGCGGCATCGCGGGGAGACTTGGTCACGATGGTCAGAACGCCGGTAAAACTCTGAACGCCTGCCGCAGCCCCATTCTCGAAAGCCTTCTCGCGCCACCGCACTTGAAACGACGTAGGCGAAGCACGCACCACGCTGGTGATCTCAACCGAAACTGATCTTTGCCCAATCTTGGCGAAGGGATCATTCTCGCGGGCATAATCATTCAGGGTCTGAGCTGCGCGGTCTGTGGCATATTCATAGGCTTTCAGCCAGTTCTGCTTCACCACAACAGGATCAATCGACACTTCACGCACATCTTCGATGAAGCGTGCCAGTTCCGCTGCGATCTGAGCATCGGAAGGATCGTAACTTTCAACGGCAGGGGCCACGGCGCGAATGGTGCCGCCGCGCTCCACTTCAACCACATAGGGCGTAACCCGCGAGGTGGTGGACAGAACAGCCAACTGAAGACTTAATCCGCCAACCAAACCCAGACAGCCAAAGGCCATGAGCCGCCAATTGCGGGCTTGAACACGGGCCGAACCAATGCGCTCATCCCAGACTTGGGCCGCCTTCTGATAGGGTGTGATCGGAGTGTCTGTCTGGCCATAATGCAATTGGGGTCGCTTGAACTTCATGTGCAAAATTCCTTGTGTTTTAACTGTCGGGATTGAGGTCGGGGCCTTCATTGGAAGCACCGCGGTCACCTTCACGGATGGATTGGCTGGCCACGGTGCCTGCGCGTGTCATCTGATCGCGGCGGCGAATACGGCGCGCCCAATCAGGTTCGCTGCCATTGCCACTTGCTTTGCTTTTGCCACCACCTGCTGGTGAAGAAGACGCAGAGCCGCCCGCTGCCTTGAAGCCGTAAGCTGAGCCATCACGAAAAGCGTCGCGCATGGGTGCTGATGCTTTTGAAGCTGCGTCTTTGGCAGGTTGTCCAACGGTGGCTTGCAAGGCCCCACCCACGCCGCCCTGCTTGAAGCCTGCTTGTGCGGCTCCAGACATTGAAGCTGCGGAGGTGACGGCACGTCCCGCTCCACCAAGACCAGCACGGGCCAAAGCGCCAACACCTGCGGCTCCGGCCACACCTGCGGCCGCAAGTCCTGCGGCGGTACCCACTGCAGCACCCGCTCCCAATTGTGGTGCACCCGAAATCAATCCCGCTGCTATGCCCGGCGCAAAGATAGCCAGGCCAAAAACCGCGATGGCTGCAAGGATATGAGCGGCGGCCTGTTGCAACGTAATATCGCCGGTGGGTGCGGTTGTGAGCGTGCCAAACAAAGTTGAACCCACACCCACTACTATCGCCAACACCATGAGCTTGATACCCGAAGTCATGACATTGCCGAGCACACGCTCGGCGAGGAATGAAGTTTTGCCGAACAGCGCAAAGGGAACCAGGACAAAGCCCGCCAAGGTGGTGAACTTGAACTCGATGATGGTAATGAACAGCTGAACTGAGAGAATGAAGAAGGCC
Source organism: Hyphomicrobiales bacterium (assembly GCA_043731995.1). Classification (GTDB taxonomy): domain Bacteria; phylum Pseudomonadota; class Alphaproteobacteria; order Rhizobiales; family Aestuariivirgaceae; genus Aestuariivirga. Next base: position 1,089 of record JAYTIG010000477.1, on the reverse strand, counting down.
AGCAAAACAATCAGCCAAGCCAGCAATAGAACGACGATGGTCACCACATTGTCGAAGAAACTGGTAAAACCCATGAGGCTTCCGGCCTGATCGAGCAAAGGCTGCGATGCCCTAAACCCTGTGCCTGCCACAAAACCTGGCCGCATCAAATCCGTTGCGGTTAGGGCAGTGCCCGTAGCCTTCAACCCCAGTCCCGCAAAGGAATTGAACACAATGGTTGACAGTCTGGCAAAATTGTTGAGCAGCAACGCAAAGAAACCGACATAGAGAATCTTGCGGATGAGCTGGCCAATGACATTGTCTTCATTTGAGAGCGACCAGAACAGGCCCGCCATGATCACATCGATGGTCACCAGAGTGGTCGTCAGAAATCCAACATCGGGTGACAAGAGGCCAAAGCCAGAGTCAATATAAGTGACAAAGGTTTGCGTGAATTTGTCGATGATATTAAGGTCGTCCATGTGGCAATACTCTTCCGTCGCTTGGGGTGTCCCAAACGTGAGCTAGAATTTTGGATTGATCTGAGGTCAGCGAAGATTGCGGCTTCGCTGAACCGTGGTAATGTTAAGGCGTATAGGCGTTGGTTGTGCCAACGAACGTTTTAAAGCGCAGCCGTGACTCTTCTTGCGAAGCCAGAACACGGGCACGGTCTAGGTTTTGGGCGCGTTGATCGGCGGCCATCAGGTTTTGTAACTGCAATTGCTGTTTGACGCTGAGCCCCAGAAGTTCATTGCCGGCCTGCTGGACTTGCAAATTGCCGACGGCAGAAGCGGATTTGGACAAGAGATCAGAAAGATCATTGCCATCTTGCGTGGTGTTTTCGACGACCTTGGCTTCGAGACTCATGCTGCGTTTGAAAGCAGACAGCGTTTCGTCCCAACGTGACTTGGCGGCTTGAAGGCTTTGACCGCTGGTCAATGCCGAAGCATAATCTGACGGAAACAATGTCTTCATCTTGCTGTCGGTTGCAGTGACGTCGAGCGCTATGCCATTGGCCTTGTCGAGCAGTGACTTGATGTCATTCATTTGGGATTTGAGATCGCCGCCGATGGATGACCCCAGTTGCGTGAGATTAAGATCCATCTTGGC
>JAYTIG010000476.1:0-1268 GCA_043731995.1 Hyphomicrobiales bacterium | reverse complement strand
ACCGTGAAGCTGGTGGCTGAACGGAAGGGGCAAGTTGCAAAGTTGCCCAGAAGGTTACACTTCGTCTTCCCGTGTCTCCGCTCATTCGAAACTTGCTTCGAACCTTCTCAGGTTCGTTTGGGGCTCGGCGCTTTCGGATTGGATCGTGCCTATTCCCGAAAAGTTGTCAGACTTTTCGGACAAGAATAAGCGCAAACAAGAACCGCCAATGAAGGGATTATCAATGGCATTTTATGAACACACATTCCTGGTGCGCCAGGATGCGGCTCAGACGCAGGTTGACGCGTTGATCGAGCAATACAAGGGCGTCCTCTCTGCGGGCGGCGCCAAGGTTGATAAGGTGGAACAGTGGGGCATCAAGTCGCTCACCTTCCGCATCAAGAAAAACCGCAAGGCCTATTTCTGCTTCCTCAACATCAATGGCCCACACCAGGCTGTTGCTGAAATGGAACGTCAGATGTCGATCTCGGAAGATGTGATCCGTCACATGACAATCGCCGTTGAAGCGCTGGAAGAGGGCCCTTCAGCCCAGATGCGCCGCCGCGATGACCGCCGCGAACGTGATGACAGCTTTGGCATGGAGGAAACCAACTAATGGCTATGGAACAAGGCGCCCGCCGCCCATTTTTCCGCCGCCGCAAGTCCTGCCCGTTCTCGGGCGACAATGCGCCGAAGATTGATTACAAGGATACACGCCTTTTGCAGCGTTATCTTTCGGAACGCGGCAAGATCATTCCGGCCCGCATTTCGGCTGTGTGCACATTGAAGCAGCGCGAACTGGCCAAGGCCATCAAGCGCGCCCGCTTCCTGGGCCTGCTGCCTTATGTGATCGGCTAAGGGGAGAAAACCAACATGCAAGTCATTCTTCTCGAACGTGTGCCGAAGCTCGGTCACATGGGTGAAGTGGTGAAAGTGAAAGACGGCTTTGCCCGCAATTTCCTTTTGCCCAACCACAAGGCCCTGCGCGCCACGGATGCCAACAAGGCCAAGTTTGAGCGTGACCGCTCGGTGCTTGAAGCCAAGAACGCTGACGCGCGCAAGGCGGCCGAAGGCGAAGCCAAGCATATTGATGGCAAGACTTACGTCATCATCCGCCAGGCGGGTGAGGGCGGCCATCTCTACGGCTCGGTTTCCCCGCGTGACATCGCCGAGGCTGCCGATGCCCAAGGCGCCCACATCAACAAGAACCATGTTCATTTGGGTGCCCCGATCAAGTCGATCGGTATCTATGACGTGGAAGTGGCCCCGCATCCGGAAGTGACGGTGAA
>JAYTIG010000475.1:0-9415 GCA_043731995.1 Hyphomicrobiales bacterium | reverse complement strand
GAATGCGCAAGTCTGTTATGGCGGGGCGAATGGCAGCGAGCATTCAGGGGAAGCTTTTTGCGGGAATCAGGTTCGGAATGATCAGGCTAGAGCGACGGATTTGCCAAGCCAAGCCGTCACTTGTGTGCAAGGAGAACACATGAAAATCAGTCTTTGGGGTGGTGTTGCAATTCTGGCCGTGGCGATTGTGGCCGCTTGGATGCGTTTTGGCGCTGGCCCCCCAGATGTGAAGGTTCTTTCAGCGGCAGATAAAGCATATTGCGGTCTGTCGGTGGAAGTCACTGAAGGCCCTTATTACGTCTCCGGCACAGGCGCTCTGAAAGATGGCAATTTGAACACCACTGGCTTGCCCGGAACGCCCATCACGGTTTCCGGCCATGTGTATGAGGGTCTGGACAACGGCAAGCCCGTCGCCAGCGCCACAATCGAGATATGGCACGCAGACGCTTCGGGTTCCTATCATCCCAATGCCAATGGCGCCGTGACCAAATACAAGCCTGAAGACATCGCCCTGCGCGGCTTTGTGACCACCGATGTCAACGGCGCTTACAGCTTCAACACAATCTATCCTGGTGAATACACTGGCCGCACACGGCATGTTCATTTCAAGATCACCATTGGTGGAAAGACACTCACAACCCAGCTGATCATTCCTTCACTCAGCGGTGACAAACTCACCTTTGATGAAGACACCATTGCCCAGGGCCTGCCAAATTGCGCGTTGCTGAAGTTCGACACATCGACCACGCCGCAGACTGCGAGTTTTGATTTCAGGCTTTAAGGCCCTTCACGGCTTGATGATTGTGACACCCGCGCCGGGGAAGCGGTCCATTTCCATCAGGGCCTGTGGCGCTTCATTCAATCCGATATGCCGCGTGATCAGCCGCTGCGGCGCAAGCTGGCCCATTTCGATCATCTGCAGCATGGCGCCATAGCGGTGGGCCTGCATGCCATGGCTGCCTAGAATTTCCAACTCATGGGCGATGATGCGGGCCATGGGCACTTCCGTGTTCACGTGCTCGCCCATCAAGCCCACCTGAACATGCCTTCCGCGCCGGCGCAGGCAGGAAATTGAGTTGAAGCTGGTGATGGCACCGCCCAAGGCATCGATGGAAAGATGGGCGCCGCCTTTTGTGATTTCCCGGATTGCTCCAGCAACATCCGCTTCGTGTTGCGCGTTGTGAACGGTATCAGCACCAAACTCTCGTGCCATTGCGAGTTTGGAATCGTCAATGTCTATGGCAACCACACGCGCACCCATGGCCGCCGCAATCATGATGGCCGAAAGGCCAACACCGCCGCAGCCGTGCACGGCCACCCATTCACCGCCACGCAGGCGGCCTTGATCCACCACCGCGCGAAATGAGGTGGCAAAGCGGCAGCCCAAGGCGGCCGCGGTTTCAAATGAAATGCTGTCGGGCAGCTTCACGACATTGCCGTCGGCATAGTCTAGCGCCACGAATTCAGCGAAGGAGCCCCATGCGGTGAATCCGGGTTGAAATTGGTTCCGGCAAACTTGCTGGTTGCCACTCGCGCATTCTTCACAATGCCCGCAGCCGGAAACGAAAGGCACAGTCACCCTGTCGCCGACATGGAAATTGCGAATGTCCTTGCCCAAGTCCACCACGGTTCCGGCCAGTTCATGCCCCGGAACATGGGGAAGATGAATGTCGGAGTCGTGCCCCATCCAGCCATGCCAGTCGCTGCGGCAAAGGCCGGTGGCTTCCACTTTGACCACAATACCGTCTGCCTTTGGTGCAGGATCAGGCAAGGCCTTGACAACAGGCGGCAGCTTGAAGGCATCGTAATAGACTGCCCTCATGGTTCAGCGATCACCCCAAACGAGGTCCAGAACCCGCAGCCAGTTTTCATGAGTCAATTTGGCAATCAGCTTTTCACCAAAGCCGCCTTTCTGCATCGCTTCAACAAGTTTGGGCAAACCAGCAACGTCATGCAGAAAATCAGGAACGGTCGCGCCATCGAAATCAGAGCCCAGCCCCACGCAATCCTCGCCTGCAATGCTGATCATGTGATCGAGATGACGGATCAGAACATGAGACGCAATGTCTGAACGCAAAACGCCATCACTTTGCAAGAAGTCTATTGCATAGTTCAGTCCCACAATGCCCTTGCTTTGACCGATGGAACGAAGCTGTTCGTCTGTCAAATTGCGCGATGAAGGCGATAGCGCATGGGCATTGGAATGGGTGGCCACCAGCGGGGCGGTGGAGAGTTTGGCCACATCCCAAAATCCCGTTTCATTCAAGTGCGAAAGGTCAATCATGATGCGTTTGGCATTGCAGGCCTTGACGAGTGCGCGGCCTGCGTCAGTGAGGCCAGCGCCTGTATTGGGCGAGGAGGGCCAGGCAAAAGGCACACCTTCGCCGAAAATGTTGGGGCGGCTCCAAACCGGTCCGATGGAACGCAAGCCCGCGGAGTAAAGTGCGTCAAGCCCAGCCAAGTCTGGCCCAATGGCTTCAGCGCCTTCGAGATGCAGGATCGCAGCAATCGCACCTTCAGCCACGGCGCGGCGAATATCCGTCACAGATAGGCAAGCACGAAACCCTTTGCCTGGAACTTCACTGGTGAGACGGTGAAACAGGTTCACCATTTCCCCCGTCACCTGCACGGCTCTCTTGTGCGGAACCGCAGAATAGGGCGGTGGGTTCAGTGACTTGTGAAGGGCGGCATCGCCCGCTTCAGAAGGAACGAACATGGCAAAGAACCCGCCTACAAATCCACCGTCATGCATGCGCGGCAAGTCAAGCTGTCCTTCCTTCTCACCATCGATGAAATTGGAAACGGCTGCGGCAGAGTTCTTCTGCCACAGCCGGAAAAGCAGGTCATTATGACCGTCGAAAACAGGAATCACGCTTCAACCCTTGGTGAAGAGCTGCTCAACATGGTCCCAGTTGATGAGATTATCGACAAAGGCTTCCAGATATTTTTGGCGCGCATTGCGATAGTCAATGTAATAGCTGTGCTCCCACACATCCACGCCAAGAACGGGTTGCGCGCCATGCATCAGCGGGTTTTCGCCGTTGGGCGTCTTCGCAATGGAAAGCTTTCCGTCTTTCTTCGCCAGCCATGCCCAACCGGAACCAAACTGTGTCATGCCAGCTTGAACAAAATCCGTGCGGAATTTGTCATAGCCGCCAAGATCAGCGTCAATCGCCTTCTGCACAGCACCAGGAATTTTCTTGCCACCACCATTGGGCCTCATCCAGTGCCAGAAATGAATGTGGTTATAGTGCTGGCCAACGTTGTTGATCAGCCCCTGTGCCTTGTCGGCATAGGCAACCTTGCAAATGTCTTCAATGGAGGCAGCGGCCAACGGCGAGTCCTTCAGCAGGTTGTTGCCATTGGTCACATAGGCCATGTGATGCTTGTCATGGTGAAACTCCAGCGTTTCCTTGGACATATAGGGGCCAAGCGCATCATATGCATAGGGAAGGGCAGGAAGTTCGAGGGCCATTGTTTTTCTCCTTGAGTTTGAGGACTTGTTCTAGTCAGATCGGGCCGCTCTCGCAAGCGCAACTGCCCACCGATTACGGCGGCACACCTCTGCACAAATCGCACTTTGCCAGGCCCAAGACCTACATGCGCCGGATCAAACCTTCGCAGATGATCATTACCACAAGGCAGGCGATCCAGTAGCCTGCATCAACAAGGCGCGCGTATTGCGATTTGCCGCTGAAGCTGCCGCCGGAAAAACCCAAAACCGTGAATGCCACCGTGGCCAGGATCACCGTAAAAAGGGCACTGGAAACCGCAGTCACGCCCACAAACCAGCTCATCAACAACAAGCCAATCGCCTGGGAGGCCATGGCCGCTACAGGCATCTGGTTGGCCGATCCCATTTTAACGCCGGAACCAGCGGCCCATTTCTCGCCAAACAACTTGGGTGAATACCATAGCCATCCCAACAGAAATGCAACAACCGCGCCAACAACCACCGCAAGCCAGCTCACGCCATTTGTAAGTTCATTCATCTTCCCCTCCCAATTTTTTATGTTTCTAAGTGGGGAATGCTAGCATATTCCAGCCACGCCGCAATTGGCGGTCTCAAGCTCTAAACAGAGGCATTCCCACGACGGCTAAAGCGAAAGTAAAACACGTGGCCAAGATGCAGACTGCTGCCGTGAAATAGACCACCGCGCGCTTGCCGCTCATTGCGCTGAAAGGCACGATTTGGGCCGCATGCAGCCCCACAAAATGCGCCACGCGCAAATCGCCACCAGTGGTGGACCATGCCATCACGCCAAGCCCCCGCGCATCGCTCATCTCGCCGCCCACCCAATGGCTGGTTTGCGCGCTCAGATAGATCCCGGCAAGTGTGCCCAGCACCATGCCTAACACGAGCCCCATGCCTGCAGCCTCCGCCATCAGGCCTTGGTGGCGCTGCTTCCACACACGGTAGCCGATGAAGAAGGCAGTGGCCGTAAGCGTCACCGCACCGAAGCCCATCACGCCATACGCCACCTGACTAAAAACACTGCTGCCATTGAAATGGGAAGCCTCGGCACGCCCCGCACGAAGCGCAATATAGGCCACTTCAAACCAACCCGCTGCAATCATCGCCATGGTTGCGAAACGAATGCCGCGTGCGTTGCGCTGCACTTCAGGCAAGAAGCTGAGCGCCCAACTCACTGTCGCATATTGCACCGCCAGCGAGAGGAAAAATTTTCCCGGCTTGTCCCACACATCCACACCGTTGAAGCTGTGTGCGTCCAATTGCAGGGCCACCAGACACCCGGCAAATCCAATCAGCATGCCAAGTGTGGAAAGCCAAAGCATGGGGCTGCCACGGCGAATATCGCTGAACAGCGTGCCAATGGGTGATCTACCCAAGGGGCGGTGAAGTTGACTCGAAATGCTCATGAGCGTTCTTCCTTTCCGTGCAGCGCCAGCTTTGCGGCGAAAAATGCCAAAAGCCCGATGGGCCCGAACAAGAAGGTGAGTGGCAGCAGCACTAGCAGTACAAGGCGTGGCAGTGGCAGCCGCAACACCTCTGCCGTGATCCACGCGCCGACAAAAAGATCAAAGGCCAGGTAATGCACCTAACCCGCCAGCGCCGCCCAAGGTGCTGTGAATAGTGCCTGGACGTGGGTCAGGCTGTCAAAGCCGCCAGGTGCTTGCGCGAAAAAGAACAAGATGAGAAGAAAGTAGAGCCCCGAAAGCGCCAGTGGCCAAATCCGCCCTGCGGCCAATGTCACGAGGCCCGGCCTGCGCGTGATCGCTCCCGCAGCCAACACCAGCCAGCCAATTACGGCGAAACTGCTGGCAAGGGAGAAAACGGTTTCTGCTGTCATCACTGTCCTCCGCATTAATCTTGACGATGGAAACATCAAAGCCGCATTATCTTTCCGCTGTCAACTTAAATTTTTACATTGTCAAGATGAATGGCGAAGTTTAAACCGCTAGCGTGGCCAAATCTTATCACCATGGCGATCTCCATGAACAATTGCTCACCGCCGGGGAGCAGGCGTTGATCGAAATGCCGGTGGAAAAGGTGAGCTTGCGGGAAATTGCCCGCCGCGCCGGGGTTTCGCATGCGGCTCCCAAGCACCACTTTCCCACCCTTGGCCACCTTCTGGGTGAAATCGCCGCGCGGGGTTATCGCCATTTTGTCGCGGCGTTGGATGATGCCGCCAACAGCGCCACACCACAAACGCCCGAAGCGCGGCTCATGGCCATGGGCCGGGCCTATGTCAACTTCGCCAAAGAAAACGCCGCCGCCTTCCAACTCATGTTCGGCCAGCGCGAACCTGTGGTGATGACGCCGCATTTGATTGAGGCTTCTTATGCCGCCTGGTCGCAATTGGTGCAGGCTGTCACTGCCGTGGTGGGACCAGCCCGCGCGCAAGCCGCCGCATTGCATGTCTGGTCATCCGTGCACGGAATATCCATGCTCAAGCTTGCGGGCCGCGTGCCGCCAGATCTTCCCTGGATCAGTCTGGAAGAACAGCAGATGCGGATGATGCTGGAAGGATTGAAAGCGGAATGAGTGATGTGACCACCCTGGCCGCGTTGGGCGGCGTTGCCCTTGTGGCTGGCTTTGTGGATTCCATTGCCGGCGGCGGCGGCCTGTTGTGCTTGCCAGCTTTACTGCTGGCGGGTCTTGATCCGGTTTCGGCGCTGGCCACCAACAAACTGCAAGGCACCTTTGGCACAGCCTCCGCGACCTATGCCTTCTGGAACAAGGGCGCGCTGCATCCGCTGCGTCAAGGCCTGAGCGTGTTGACGACATTCTTCGGCGCAGCCTTGGGTGTGGCGGCGGTGGCCTACGCGCCGAAACAGTTGCTCAGCCTGGCCTTGCCGCCGCTGCTCATTCTGATTGCGCTTTATTTCGCCTTCGCGCCGCGCCTGAAGAATGAAACGCATGAGCCACGCTTGCCGCAAAGCGCATTCGCCTTGGGCTTCGCCCCGGCCATCGGATTCTACGACGGCATTTTCGGCCCCGGCACAGGCTCGTTCTTCATGCTGGCGCTGACAACACTCTTCGGCCTCGGCATCGTTGAAGCCACCGGCCGCACCAAACTGTTCAACTTCACGTCTAACATTGCGGCGTTGCTGATGTTTGCAGCAGGTGGAAAAATTGTCTGGCTCACAGGCCTGGTGATGGGAGTGGGCCAAGTGATCGGCGCGCAAGCAGGCGCGCATCTGGCCATACGCAACGGCGCGGCGATTATCAGGCCTTTGCTGGTGATTGTCTGTCTGGTGATGGCGGCGAAATTGCTTCTGGCGCGCTGAAACCAAATCTCACATGAATGCCTGCAGCCCCGTTTGTGCACGGCCCAAGATCAGCGCGTGAACGTCAGCCGTGCCTTCATAGGTGTTCACGGTTTCCAGATTCACCATGTGGCGGATCACGTGATATTCATCCGAAATGCCATTGCCGCCATGCATGTCGCGCGCTGCGCGGGCCACATCGAGAGACTTGAGGCAGTTATTGCGCTTCATCAGCGAGATCGAAATCGGTGAAATGGAACCGCGTTCCAGCCCGCGGCCCAAAGCCATGCAGCCTTGCAAGCCGAGTGCAATATCCGTTTGCATCTGGGCCAGCTTCATTTGAATGAGCTGCGTGGCCGCCAGCGGCTTGCCGAACATTTTGCGGTCCAGCGTATATTGGCGCGAACGGTGCCAGCAATCTTCAGCAGCACCCATCACGCCCCAGGCAATGCCAAAGCGCGCCTTGTTGAGGCATGAGAAAGGCCCACTTAACCCCTTGGCTTTGGGCAACAAAGCGCTTTCCGGCACTTCCACATTGTCGAGCACGATTTCCCCGGTAATCGAAGCGCGCAATGAAACTTTGCCTTTGATCTCAGGCGTGGAGAACCCGTTGGCACCACGTTCCACCACAAAGCCACGAATATCGCCCGCTTCATCCTTGGCCCAGATGACGGCAATGTGAGCGATTGGCGAATTGGTTATCCACATCTTCGCGCCATTCAACACATAGCCGCCAGAAACTTTCTTGGCCCGGGTTTTCATGCCACCGGGGTCTGAACCAGCATCTGGCTCGGTGAGACCAAAACAGCCAATCAATTCGGCCGTCGCCAGCTTCGGCAGATACTTTGCCTTCTGCTCTTCGCTGCCCCATTCTTCGATGGGATGCATAACCAGCGAATTCTGTACGCTCATGGCGGAGCGATAGCCGGAATCAATGCGTTCAATCTCCCGCGCCACCAGACCGTAAGCCACATAGCCCAGGCCAGCGCCGCCGAATTTCTCAGCCGTCATCATGCCGAGAAAGCCCATCTCGCCCAGTTCACGCATGATCTCAACGTCAAAGCGCTCTTCGCGGAAAGCCATCTTCACCCGCGGCACCAATTTGTCCTGCGCGAAGGCGCGGGCCGAATCGCGGATCATCTTTTCTTCGTCACTCAGCTGGCTTTCGAGATCCAGTGGATCTTCCCAGTTGAAGTCAGCAGCTTTAGCCATTTTCATTCACTCACTTGATCAGCGCTGAAAGCGCCTTGAATTCCGGTGTGCCAGCCTTGCCGGCCAATTCAAACACCGCCATTTCCAGATTGATCACTTGAACACCACTATGCCTGAGGCGCGAAAGAGCCAGATTGACAGAGTCTTGGTGCCTCGAGCCTACCGCATCTGCGACCACGAAAACCTCAAAGCCCGCATTTTTCAAATCCAGTGCCGATTGCAGCACGCAGACATGCGCCTCAACCCCACCGATAATCACCTGTTTGAAGCCGCTATCTTCCATTTTCTTGAAATGTGCCTTCAAGGTTTCATTGCGCCAAACCGAAAAAGACAGTTTATCAAAGATCATCGCATTCTTGTTTTCAAGTTCCGGCACTGTGGGGCCAAGCCCCTTGGGATATTGCTCTGAAATGATAATGGGCAGATCAAGCTTCTCTGCGGCCGCAATCAGTGTGATGCAATTGTCTGCCACCCGTGCAGCTTCGTGGATCACGGGCAAGAGCCTTTCCTGCATGTCCACAATCAACAGGCAGGATTTGGAGGCTTCAATCAGCATCAGGTTTTCCCCAGCAGTTTCAGGCCAAACGCATAAACTTCGGCCACTTCTTTGAGTCGGTCAAATCGGCCCGATGCACCGCCATGGCCTGCCGTCATGATGGTTTTGAGCATAAGGAGGTTTTTGTCGGTTTTTGTGGCCCGCAATTTCGCCACCCATTTTGCGGGTTCCCAATAAGTCACACGCGGGTCGGTGAGGCCGCCAACAGCCAGAATGTTGGGATAGGACTTGGCCACAACATTATCATAGGGCGAATAGGCGGCGATGGTTTCATAGGCCGCCTTGCTTTCAATGGGGTTGCCCCATTCGGGCCATTCCGGCGGGGTGAGTGGCAAGGTGTCATCCAGCATGGTGGTCAGCACATCCACGAAGGGAACTTCGGCAATGATGCCCTTGAACAGTTCAGGCGCCATATTGGTAACAGCCCCCATCAGCATGCCACCGGCGCTGCCACCTTGGGCAATGATCTTGCCTTCGGACGTGAAACCTTGGGCGATCAAATGGCGTGCGGATGAAATGAAATCGCGGAACGTGTTTTGCTTGTGCTCCAGCTTTCCGGTTTTATACCAGCGTCGGCCTTTCTCCTGTCCGCCGCGGATATGGGCAATGGCATAGACGAAGCCACGATTAACCAGCGAGAGCACCGAGCTGTTGAAGCCCGCAGGCATCGAAAGCCCGTAGGAGCCATAGCCATAGAGCCAAAGCGGTGCCTTGCCGTTGAGCTTTGTCCTGCGGCGGTAGAGCAGCGTGATCGGGATCATCTCGCCATCGTGGGCCGGCGCCAAGATGCGGCGCGCCACATATAGCTTCGGGTTGTGGCCAGAGGGAATTTCCTGCGTCTTGCGTAACACGCGCTGACGCGTGCGCATGTTATAGTCATAAACCTGTGACGGCGTGGTCGGCGAAGAATAAGTG
>JAYTIG010000474.1:0-3630 GCA_043731995.1 Hyphomicrobiales bacterium | reverse complement strand
TGGAAGCGCTCTGTTGCCTTCCCCGGTTACCGGCCTCGGCAAGAAGGAGGGAACCTCATGAGCGGTGGCCTTTACGGACGGGGCAAAGCTCCGGAACGGGCATGCCTGAAGATTGCAGCTTGGCCGATGGAAGACCGGACATTGTGGGAGGTGGCCTGCCGACCTGCCGACATCCTTGAAATTGATGCCGGTTCGCGCTCTCAACATTCCCGCATCAGCAACCGCAAGGCGGCGAAGGGCTACGGCCGATGGCTGACTTATCTGACCCTCTTCGACCCGCAAGTCCTGCCGCTTGCCCCGGCCATGCGCATCACGCGCGAGCGGGTCAAGACTTATATCGAACACCTGCAGGGTATTGGCAACAGTTCGCAAACCCTTCTGGCCCGCCTGCAGGAACTGGGCGAAGTGGCCAAGGTGATGAACCCTGCCGGCGACTGCACCTTCATCAACCGCATGGCGGCCCGCATTCGGGCCACACACAAGCCGGTGCGGTCGAAAGCGCATCTCAAGCTGTCAGATGAACTGGTGGATCTTGGCTTTGCGGTGATGCAGCAGGCGGAAGGAAAATCCGGTCTCGATGCCGCCATCCTGTTCCGGGACGGGCTGATCATCAGCTTTCTGGCGCTTGTTCCACTCCGCCGCAGGAATCTCGCCCGCCTTTATCTGGGCCAGAACCTTATTGAAAGTGGCGGCCAGTGGTTTGTAATTCTGGGATCGGATGAGACCAAGACCCATGGCGTCCTAGAGCTTGAATGGCCCGAGGTGTTGCTGGCTCCGCTGAAGGTCTATCTTGAGGTCTACCGACTCCATCTCATGGCACGCGATGGGCGCTGGACAAAACCCGTCACCGATGAACTGTGGGTCTCCAAGGACGGCTCGCCGATGACCGAGATTGCCATCTTTGACCGCGTCAGGGCCCGCACGGCTGCGGCCTTCGGCAAGGCCATGAACCCGCATCTGTTCCGGGATGCAGCCGCCACAACCCTCGCCATTGGTGATCCTGCCCATGTCCGCGTGGCAGCACCATTACTCGGGCATCGCACATTTGCCACCACCGAGAAATACTATCAGCAGGCCAGCGCCATGTCCGCCCACCGCGACTTCACCGCCGCTATCCAGGAAAGGAAAAACAGGAAATGACGGAAGACGATGGGCACGTGTTCAAAACGGCGTCGAAGACAGGAGTGCTATCGAGCTTGAGGCTGCCCACAACTGAAGAACGCGCGACAATAACCAAGGTGTTTGGGCTCGACAGGGTCAAGGAGGAAATTCTCTTTCGGGCCGTCTTGGCGGCAATCCAAGACCTTCAAATCGATGAGGCAATTCGGAACCAGCGCCCGGATAAAGTCAAGAGCCTGATTGCCTTGGCTGCGGCAGTCAAACGCTTCCGCAAGGCGCTCGACGAAATATCAGGTAAAGTTGATCTTGGAGATATTATGCCGATCGCGCTGCTGGAGGAACTCGGCGGCATGGCGACGTTCAACACACTGCAAGAACTCCTGCCTAGGAAACGCTCAAAGGGGATGATTGCGATTGCCAACCAGAAATACAAATCGGCTGATGGAACCATTACGATTCAGACAATTGAAGATCTCACGCTGGATGACCGAAAAACACTTGGCCTCCTCTGTGGCGATGAAGTTTTGCGCAAGGTCATTGATCTCACCGATGAGGCGATCCAGCACTGGGCTTCAGAGGTCAGCGCGAACAAAAACGGTCGTCCCCGCGCATTTGAGCGCGATTTCATGATCGAGTGTTTGGCCGCAGTCTGCCCGGACGTCCTCGGCATGCGGCCACTCGCTTCGAAAGTTGGCAGATTCATCGATTTGTGTCGGCTGGTGCTCGAGTCTTGTGGATTTGAAGAGGACGGTATTGAAAAGGCCGTTTACCGCTTAGTTGCTCGGATGAAAGTTGAAGTGGGTGGCGACCCACGCAATCACCCATGAATTATGAAATTAAATATGCCGATGGCCCTACCAAAAGCCCCCTCGAAGCCTACCGGGTTTTGGGATCGGCAACAAAATGTAGTTCATCCAACATGGCAGCATGGACGAACAGCCACTACAGTCGATTGGAGCGGAATCGCGTGAACCTGATGCCAGTGAGGGTGAAGCGAGCGTGTTCGATTGTGGTCACGACTTTGGGCAGTCGTGCACGGCTGGCAAGCTCGCAAGCCTTGAAATGGTGTCCGAACTCAGCCCGAAATTGCCTGTCAGCGAAGCTGAACTTGACGCGATACTTCTGCTTCTGGGAACTGACCTGGCTCGACTTATGGCCGATTGAGGCCACAGGGCCAATCCTGAATGTGGCAGACAATAGCACCAATGTCCCCTGCAGCCACTTTGGACTTCACATCCTGCGCGTCATGACCCATGTTCGTATTACGCGCCCTATCCTTGGAGTTTGCCCATGAGCTTCAAACCGAACCTGACCAATAGTGTTAACGCGGTGCCGAAGCGGGCGGCCCTTTACTTGCGCGTCAGCACTGGGCGCCAAGCCGAAAATGATGTCTCTCTGCCTTCACAACGGGAACTGACAACACGCTTTTGCGAAGCCCAGGGCTGGACCGTGGTGGAGGAGTTCGTTGAACCAGGCGCCTCGGCCACGGATGATCGCCGACCCGTGTTCCAACGCATGCTGGAGCGGGCAACCACATCAGAGCGAAACTTCGATGTGATCTGCGTGCATGCCTTCTCGCGCTTTTATCGCAATGGCGCCGAGATGGAGATGACCATCCGCAGGCTCAGCAAGTATGGCGTGGAGGTGATCTCGGTAACCCAGCCCACCGGCGATGATCCCTCCCAGCAGCTGATGCGCCAGATGATCGGCATTTTCGATGAATACACCTCGCGCGAGAATGGCAAGAACGTCACACGGGCCATGCGCGAATCCGCCAAGCAGGGTTTTTGGAATGGGGCGACCCCGCCGCTGGGTTATCGCATCGTAGAGGCCGAGCGCCGAGGCGCCAAGATCAAGAAGAAGCTCGAGGTGGATCCGGTCGAGGCCGAAACAGTGAGGCTCATCTTCTCGCTCTATACCGAAGGACGCGAAGCCACCGGGCCACTGGGTGTGAAAGAAACCTGCAAATGGCTCAATGCCCATGGCTACAGGACGCGGAAGGGTTCAAGCTTCGGGGTAGGGCCTCTGCACAACATCCTGCGAAACACTGTTTATGCCACCGGCAAATGGCCCTATGGGCGCCGGAACGCTAGGACCGGCAAGCTTCATGATCCGCAGAGAATAGTAGAGATTGACGTTCCACCGATCATTCCCATGAGGGTCTTTGAGAAAACCAAAGCCAAGCTGACGCTAAATCATCCAATGGTCACAGCACCCCGGATCGTCAACAGTGCCATCCTGCTGACGGGGCTTGCCACCTGTGCCTCCTGCGGATCAGGAATGACACGGACTGGAACCCAAAGGCGTGGCAAGGCCTATCACTATTATACCTGCGCCGGTTGCCATCAGAAGGGTATCACTGTCTGCAAAGGCAGGCACATTCCGGAATCAAAACTCGACCACATCGTGATCGATGCGGTGAAGGCGCAACTCCTCAAACCCGAAAGATTGACTTCAATCCTGGAGGCCCTCATCGAAAGGCAAGGACACAAAAACGCGGCGATCCAAGAG
>JAYTIG010000473.1:0-3632 GCA_043731995.1 Hyphomicrobiales bacterium | reverse complement strand
CGGAAGTTCCGACAGAACAGCCCAGGCCAGAACTGGCTGGATCGGTACTTCGAGATTGCTCATCAAGGCCGCCTCACTTGACGGCACAAGTTTTGAGCCTTCGCTCAACAGGATTGAGGCCACGGAAAAGACAAGGCCAAAAAGTGCCAGGATCAGGATTTCGCTGCCCGCCGTGGACAATGGATTACCCCAATATAAGGCCGGAGCCAGCACCAGAATGGACGACATCATGGCTGCGCCTGCCGCTGGTGTTTGCGGATATTTGCGGAAAATGGAAAGGCCGATTGCTACTGTGCAGGTCATCCACAGGGCCAGAAGATCGCCCGCAAGATGCGCTGTGCCGAGAGAACCTTGGGCAATCAGCACAACACCCAGCAGCGCCAGAATGCTTGCAGCCAATACGATATTGCGCGGGCGCTCCTTGAACCACACCCAGGCAACGAGCGCTGTCAGGATCGGTGCGCTGCCATAGATCAGCGAAACATTGGCGATGGATGTGAGCTTATAGGCTTGCAGATAAGCGATGGTGCCCGAAGCCCAGACAATGGCGTTGGCCCAGCCACTTTTGCCGAGGCCCGCCATCTGGCTTTTCAGCATGCCCCGCCAGGTGAGATAGGCCGCAGTGAACAGAATGCCGAAGACGGCGCGCCAGAAGATCACATCCCAGCCTGAAGCTGAAACGCCACGCGTAAACAGGCCCGGCGTTGAAAACAGCAGGGCAGAGACAGCGACCAGCAGGAGGCCTTTGGTGTGGTTGGACATGGCAGGAGACATTTTTAGATGACTGGCTTGTAGCGGGCCATGCTGTCAACATGTGTCAGCAGGGTTAGCAGAAATCTTGTTCGCGCGATTTAACTCACCAAATTCCGTCACCGCTGCGGATGCAGGGGCCCAGCTTCGGCTATGTACAGTGCTTGTGATTCAAGCTGGATCCCCGCCTTCGCGGGGATGACGTGTTGTGGTTTGCAATCAACCTTTGCGGCACTTCTCAAACCAGCGTGGCCTGGATAATGGCTTTGAGGCCTTCTTCGTTGATCAGTTCTGCCACTTTATCAGCACTGACCCAATAGCGCTGCCTTTCGTGCCTCTCCGGCCAATCACCCAGGATGAGTTTGACTTCGAGCGGATAGACTGTGACTTCGGTGGGCACCAGCGTGCCGGATTTCTTGCGCTTTTCATACATGTAGCGGCCGATGGATTTCTTGCCCACCTTGCCTTCCACACCGGCTTCCTCGAAGGCCTCCAGTGCGGCGGCGCTCCAGTCCTTCTTGCCTTTCATGGGCCAGCCTTTGGGGATGATCCAGCGCCTGGTTTCCCGCGAGGAGACCAACAGCACGTCAACGCCCTTGCCGTGTTTACGGTAGGGCAATGCGGCCACTTGTTTTTCAGGTTTTTTCTTCACAGCAGGAAATGCGCCAGCCAATAGAAGATTGCAGACATCAGCGCAGACGCGGGCATGGTGATAATCCAGGCCCAGACGATGCTGGAAGCCAGCCCCCAGCGCACTGATGAAGCGCGACGCGCCGTGCCCGCACCGATGATGGCGCCGGTGATGGTGTGCGTGGTGGAAACAGGAATGCCCAGATTTGAAGCCATGAACAAAGTGATGGCGCCAGCCGTGTTGGCGCATGCGCCTTGCATGGGTGAAAGCTTGGTGATTTTCGAACCCATGGTGTGAACGATTCTCCAACCACCCAACATGGTGCCCAAACCCATCGTCACATAACAGGCGAAAATGGCCCAGCTAGGGACGGTGAATTCCTTGTACACATGGTTGGAATAAAGCAGCACGGCGATGACACCGGCGGTTTTCTGCGCATCATTGCTGCCGTGGCCCAGCGAATAAAGCGCTGATGAAACCAGCTGCAATTTGCGGAACACGCCATCAGCCCAGGCTGGGTTGGCTTTCACAAAGGCCCAGCTTGCGAGGATCATCAACAGAATGGCAATGAGAAATCCGGTGAAGGGCGAAAGCACAATGGCATAGATGGTTTTCGAAAGACCGCCCCAGATGATGGCCGAGAAGCCCGCCTTGGCAACACCTGCGCCAACAATGCCACCTACCAACGCATGTGACGATGATGATGGAATGCCTGCAAGCCAAGTGATCACATTCCAGACAATCGCACCTGCCAATGCACCGAAAACGACCGCATTATCCACCAGATCCGGCGAGATGATGCCGGAGCCCACAGTTTTGGCCACATGGGCTTCAAACAGGAAGTAGGCCGCGAAGTTAAACAGGCCCGCCCAGAGCACGGCTTGCATCGGCTTCAGCACGCGCGTTGAAACCACTGTGGCAATGGCATTGGCGCTGTCATGCATGCCATTCATGAAATCAAATGCCAGCGCCACGAAAATCAGCGCGATGATAGCAGGGGTGAACATGGCCGTATCCATGGGAGGCCTGCCTTACACGTGCTCGATGACGATGCCGTCAATCGTATGGGCCACATCCTCAAACTTGTCGGCCACTTTTTCGAGATGGCCGTAAAGTTCAGCACCTATGATGAAGACCATGGCATCTTTCTTGGCCTTGCCCCTGATCAGGGCTTTCAAGCCATTTTCGTGGTGCCTGTCTGACTCATCTTCAATGGCAATCATCTTGCCGCAGAGCTGGTGCAATTTGGCGGCATTGGGGCCGATGTTGCGCAGCAGCGGCAGAACTTCGGCCAGAAGCGTTGCTTGTTGCACCGCCTCATCGGCGATGATCCTCATATTGGGCTCAAAGGCCTTCACCTCAAAGAGCAAGATCGCTTTTGCGGTTTTGTTCATCTGGTCAACGGCATCATCCATATCGGTGATCAGGTTCTTGATGTCACCGCGGTCAAAAGGCGTGATGAAGCTCTTGCGCAGGGCCTCGTTCACATTTTCAGTGATGTGGTCGGCCTCATCTTCGGCTTTCATCAAGGCCTGGCAATGGGCGGCAATGGTCTTGCCGCCTGCGAAAACAGCCGCAAGAGACTTTGCCGCCGCGAGCGACTTTTCAGCATGCGCCTCAAACAAGTCAAAAAACTTGTCTTCGCGCGGCATGAGCTTCTTCAGAAATCCAACCATCTCGCAACCGTCCCTGTGCAAATATGACAGTTCTATGACAGATTTGTAACAGCACGGAAATGGGGTTCTGGGGCTTTCGCACATGTGTTTGGCGGGGCTGCGATGCGGGCTGGGCTTTGTGGTAACTTGCCGATTCGGGAGGGGCACATGCAGGCAAAGCCGGTTTCAGCTTGGGGAGAACAATGGCTGCGGGCCCCTCAGGGCTTGCTGTTGGGGCTTGGGCTTCTCTACGCATTGCCCATCATGCTGGATGGCCGCTATTATCTCGACGACCTGCCCCATGCCATGAACGGCCTGACGCTGTGGGAGAAAGATGGGCGGCCCTTGGCCTCGATCCTTTCCTCTTTGATCAGTTTTTCGTGGCCCAGTTTTTCTGGCCCGGCGCTTTATGACATAAGCCCCATCCCACAAATCCTGGGCGTTGCGGCGCTGGCCTGTGGCGCCGCGAAGCTGGCGGAAAAGCTGTTTCCCGGTGGTGTTGGTCTTGGACAAGCGCTGGTGGTGTTTCCGGTGATTGGCAGCCCCTTCATGCTGCAAAACCTCTCCTATCGCTTTGATGCTTTCACTTTGGGGCT
>JAYTIG010000472.1:0-3632 GCA_043731995.1 Hyphomicrobiales bacterium | reverse complement strand
CGGAGAAAAATGATGAAAAAGATTGCCTCACTCCTGATTGCAGCCTCGGCCCTGGTTGGCATTTCCGGCCTCGCCCATGCTGAAGCTGAAAAGAGCGCTAAGCCCATCGGCTTTTCCTTCGAAGGCCCCTTCGGCAAATTTGATCAGGCTCAGTTGCAGCGTGGCTACAAGGTGTACAAGGAAGTTTGTTCCACTTGCCATGCCATGAAGCTCGTTGCTTTCCGCAACTTGGCAGACAAGGGCGGCCCCGGCTTCACCGAAGAGCAGGTGAAAGCGCTGGCTGCAACCTTCAAAGTCAAGGATATGAATGACAAGGGCGAGCAGGTTGACCGTGTAGGCCTGCCGTCAGACCGTTTCCCTTCGCCCTTCGCCAATGATGATGCGGCCAAGGCGGCCAATGGTGGCGCCCTGCCACCAGATCTGAGCCTCATCACCAAGGCCCGCGAAGGCTGGCATGGCACGTTCAACCAGCTGATCAATGGCATCGGCGGCTCGCAATATGTCTATTCGGTTCTGACTGGCTTTGAGAAAGCCCCGGACGACGTGGCCAAGGAACAGCCTGACGGCAAATATTACAATCCTTACTTCACCAACGGCATCTGGATTTCCATGCCACCTGCCGGAACACTGACGGACGGTTCGGTGACCTTCGACGATGGCGCCCCCAACAAGGTGGAAGACATGGCCAAAGACGTTTCTGCCTTCTTGGCGTGGGCGGCTGAGCCCAAGATGGAAGAACGCAAGCAGACGGGCTTTGAGGTGATGATCTATCTCATCATTCTGGCCGGCCTTCTTTATGCAGTGAAGAAGAAAATCTGGTCCAAAATTCATTAGAGCGGCGGATGCTTGCATCCGCTCGCCAGCACGCTCTGAATATTTGGTTTGTCGCATCTTTTCGCTCACAAATGATTCCATTTGTTCGCTCGATGCTTTGATCAACTGATTGGCAAGACTATCAATTTTAGGGCGTCCGGCCGTTAAGGCCATGCGCCCTTTATCTTGGAATTGGCTAAAATTTTAGCGATTGGGTTGACGTGGCCAAAGGGCAAGAGCCTTAAAATTGGCGCCATGAAGTTCCGTGTAAAAAGTTGGTGGCAGGTATTTGCAGGCAGTGCTGCCATAACCGCAATGACAGTGGCTATTCCTCTGGGCGTGGTTGGCGTCATCCTCATGCCGTTGCCGTGGATTTTCAAGCCCTCCATCTTCGCCATCGCGGGTTTGATTCCGCTGTTTATTACGGCCCCTCTTTCAGTCTTCGCACTATATATTTTGAAAACTTTGCACCAAACGTTGGATACGCTCGACCAACTGGTGAAGTTTGACCCGCTCACGGGCGTTCTGGCGCGGGCGCATTTTTTGCATCTGGCTACACAGCAGCGCAAGGCGGGTGGTTATCTTGCACTGGTTGATGCAGACCACTTCAAGCGCGTGAACGACACTTATGGCCATGAAGCAGGCGATGAGGCCTTGAAGCACATTGCCTCAACCATGATGCAAGTGATTGGCAAGCATGGCTTTGTGGGCCGCATGGGGGGTGAAGAATTCGCCATCCGCATGCCGCAACTTTCACGGCCGCAGGCGGAGCTGTTGATGGCCACGCTTGGAACGCGGTTGCGCGGATATGGCGTCAAACATGGGCGCTACTATTTGAAGCCCACGGTCAGCATTGGCGTGGTTGTAGATGACGGCCGGCAAACGATGCAGCAATTACTGCACGGCGCCGATATTTGCCTCTACAAGGCCAAAACCGCTGGCCGCGACCGGCATTTTTTCGAAGAGCTTGACGAGCGCAACGCACTTACGGCTTGATGGCCGGATGACGAAAACCATTCTTGGCATTATCGGTGGCTCTGGCGTTTATGACATTGCCATGGATGGGGCACGCTGGCGGCGCGTAGCTTCCCCCTGGGGCGAAGCCTCAGACGAAGTGCGCGAGGGAGAGATTGGCGGTTTGCCCATTGTTTTTCTGCCACGGCATGGGCGCGGGCATGTGTTCTCGCCTTCCACAATCAACTACCGCGCCAATATTGATGTGCTGAAGCGTTGCGGCGTGACAGATTTGTTCTCGCTTTCTGCCGTGGGTTCTCTACGCGAAGAATTGCCGCCCGGGCATTTTGTGTTGCCGGATCAGTTCATCGACAAGACAACGTGCCGCGAAAACTCCTTCTTCGGCACAGGTTGCGTGGCCCATGTGCCCTTTGGCGAACCTGCATCGCCCACATTGCGAAAACTTGCGGTGGCAGCTCTCAAGGCTGAAGGCGTTGCGCACAAGAATGGCGGAACCCTGGTGGTGATGGAGGGGCCACAATTCTCAACGCGGGCCGAAAGCGAATTGCACCGGCAGTGGGCTGCCGATCTCATCGGCATGACGGCGATGCCTGAGGCCAAACTGGCGCGCGAGGCGGAACTGCCCTTCTGCAATGTTTCCATGGTCACGGACTTTGATGCCTGGCACCCGCATCACGAAGCGGTGGATGTGGCGCAGGTGTTGAGAGTGATGAAGGCCAATGTGGAACAGGCGAAGCGTTTTGTCTTGCGCTTGGCGGCGTCGTTTCCAAAACAACATCCGCCCTGTCAAGCGGGTTCAGACCGCGCCTTGGAACATGCCATCATGACAGCGCCTGAGAAGCGCGATGCCACCTTGGTCACCAAGCTGGATGCAGTGGCGGGGCGCGTGTTGAAAAGCTAGTGCAAAGCGAATCCTGCCAGAACCATCTCCCATTCGTCATGCCCACGAAAGTGGGCATCGCTGTTTCGCAACCACCTCGGCCTAGTCAAAGGTTGGTGAAACGCAGATTCCCGCTTTCGCGGGAATGACGACTAAAATTTTAATTCTGGCAAGATTCATTTGATCAAGCTCTAACGGTTCAGCAGGGCGCGCTGGATGAAGGCAATAGAGGGCAGCTGATCTTGCGCTTCATTGTCAAAAGCATCATTCTTCTCGCGACAGGTCATGCTGGCCTGTTTGATGCGCTCTTCAATCTTCTTGGCAAAGCTTTTGCAATCGCCCGCTGAAAGGCCGGTGGCCGCAGTCACCAAATCCGCAGCACATCCAAGCCAGATCTCACGGTGATGCTCTTCATGGTGTTTGAGTTCGGCCAGGAAGCTCTGCCAATCCTGGCGCAGGCCAGGCGCGAGGCCGGCTTCATTTGCAAGGCTTGGCAGGCGCACCACAAAGCGCGCCGTGATGGTAGCATCTGTGATCTTGCAGCTTGGCCTGGTAATGAGTTTGATGTGCGGGCGCAAGCTCACATCTGTGGTGGCGAAAGTTTGAAAGCCATCTTTCTTGCGGCTGTGCGACAGCACTGATTTGTAAATCGCTCGGGCGGTTTTCCCATGCACGACAAAAGGGTGGTAGCTGGTGCTTTGGATAACAGCGGCCATCGCACCCGTGTTTCCCAGCCAAAGACAGATGACGAATGGCGCCCACTTGCGCAACATGGTGTTCCCGCTTGATTTCATTTCGGCCTTGACGCTAACTGCCGTGATGGAAAACGCAAGGCCAAACAGGCTTACGGGCACTGTGAAATTCTTCAACAAGGACAAGGGCTTCGGCTTCATCACGCCGGCAGAAGGCGGGCGCGACATCTTTGTGCATGTGTCTGCCGTGCAACGCGCTGGCCTGCCGCATT
>JAYTIG010000471.1:0-9444 GCA_043731995.1 Hyphomicrobiales bacterium | reverse complement strand
TACTACGAGCTCTTGCAGGCGAGCCAGACCAGCGAGGGCGCCGCCGAAGTGGCGGCAGTCAACGGCGCGGCCTTCCTCACCCGCTATCTCGCCGACTTCCGCTTCCTCCTGCAGCAGATCGGAAACGACACCGCCTTCGTCCAGGTCGAACCGGATTTCTGGGGATTCGCCCAGCAGGTCAACGCCGACCCGCACGCGATCCCCGCCAAGGTGCGCGAGGCGGCGCCCGCCGACTGCGGCGCAGAGGAAGAGAGCGTCGCGGGCCTGGGCAAGTGCTTCATCGCCATGGCACGAAAGTACGCCCCGCACGTCCGCATCGGGCTGCACGCCTCCTTCTGGGCGACCAAGATCGACGTGAGCGTGAACACCAACCCCTCCCTCGACGTCGGAGCCGAAGCGCGCAAGGTGGGTGCCTTCCTCGCCGCCGCGGGAGGCAGTGGCGGCGACTTCATCGCCGTCGACGCCAGCGACCGGGACGCAGGCTATTACCAGTCGTTGGGACGCAACACCTTCTGGGATGCGACCAACCAGAGCCTTCCGGATTTCCACCAGGCGTTCGCCTGGGCAAAGGCGCTGGCGGAGTCGCTGCAGGTGCCCGTCGTGTACTGGCAGGTGCCGGTGGGGAACGCAGCGCAGGCCAACGCGACCGATCACTGGAAGGACAACCGGGTCGACTACTTCTTCGCCCATCCAGGCGAGCTGGCGGCGGCGCATGTCGCGGGCATGCTCTTCGGCGCCGGCGCCGGCGGCATGACCACGCCCGAGACGGACGGCGGGAACCTGATCGCCAAGGTCAAAGCCTACGACCTGGCGCCGCAGGCGCTCTGTCCTCCCTGATGTCCGCCAGGGAAGAGGCAAAGCCTACTCGCGCTTGAGCGTCGCCTCGAGGCGCTGGCGGTCTGCGTCCGCCAGCTCGACGAACTTCACTCCGATGTCGAAGCGCGCGGGAGCGTCGGGCGGAAGCGGTTCCACCCAGACCACCTCGACGCGGCAGTTGATCTCGCCCTGGTCGGGGAGGAAGAGATCCAGCTCCAGCCGGTCCCCCGGCGCGTGCGCGTCGTCGGCGTAGAGGCGCAGGCCGCCGCCGCTGACGTCGAGCGCCTGGCGCCTGCCAAAGAGGGAACGGCCGGCAGGGCGGCAGAAGACAGGCGCCTGCAGGCGCGGGAATTTGCGGCGGTCGTCCGGCACGTGTTGAGCTTAGCGCAGAGCAGGCGCGGCGGCGAAGTTGCCGCAGGACGCCTCAGTCGAGCGGCTGCACTTCGACGGGCGCCGGCGCAAAGAACGCCTGCGCGCTGTAGAGGACCAGCCCCAGCCAGATGCAGGAGAAAGCGATGGCGTGCGCCCGGGTGAACGGCTCGTGGAAGAGCACCACCGCGCAGAGGAACTGCAGGGTGGGCGAGACGTACTGGATGAGGCCCATCGTCGAGAGCCGCAGGCTGCGGACGCCGTGGGCGAACCAGATGAGGGGCAGGGCGGTGACGAGGCCCGCGGCCAGGAGGAGCGCCGTGGTTCGCGCGTCGGCGCCGAGAAAGCCCGTGTGCGACGCCGCCCGCAGGAGGAGGAGCGTGGCCGCCGCCGGCGCGACCAGGAGGGTCTCGATGAGCAGGCCCACCACCGGGTCGATGCCGGCCTTCTTGCGGACCAGCCCGTAGCCGCCAAACGAGAGGGCGAGCGCCAGCGCCAGCCAGGGGAGGGTTCCCAGCCGGACGACCAGCACCAGCACTCCCGCCCCGGCCAGAGCGAAGGCCGCCAGCTGGCGCTTTCGCAAATGCTCGCGCAGCAGCAGGACGCCGAGCAGGACGTTGACGAGCGGCGTGATGAAGTAGCCAAGGCTGGCTTCGAGGACCCGCCCCGTGGTCACCGCCCAGATGTAGAGCAGCCAGTTGGTGGTGACCAGCGCGGTGGAGAGCGCATAGACGCCGATGCGGCGCGCCGGCCGCAGCGCCGCAGCCACTTCCCGCCAGCGCCCGGTGGCGGTGACCAGCAGCGCCAGGAAGACCGCCGACCAGACGACGCGGTGGGCGAGGATCTCGGGCGCGGGCACCTGCTTGAGCGCCTTGAAGTAGAGCGGGAAGACGCCCCACGCTGAGTAGGCCGCGAGAGCGAAGGCGAAGCCCGTGCGTGGAGATCGGCTCTCGGACACGACGTGCTCTTACCGCACAAGCGCCCGAGATCGAGCCTGATCAGGGGCGCCGCGTCGATCACGGCACAAACGCCTCAAGCCGCCGCCCGCGCAACACCGCCGCCAGGAAGAGCGCGGCCGGAACCAGCAGGCCCAGCACGACTCCCAGGTTGAAGCAGAGCAGCGCCGGAACCAGCGCCGCGGCGGACAGTCCGGGATCGACCAGCGCGTCGGCGAGCCCGAAGCCGTGCAGCAGCCCGGCCGCGAGCGCGAATCCCCCGCGGCGCTGGCGGATGATGGGCAGCAGGTTGTCGAGCAAAGCGACGAGGAGGCAGAGCGCGATAGCCGGCTGCACCAGCCGCACCGGCGCTCTGGCAAGGCCCAGCGCCGAGAGGCTGAGGGTGATCGAGGCGGCGATCGCGAAGAGGCCCGCCATCGCCGCCGCCTCGCCGAGCGCCTGCCGCGGATCGGGCGCCTTCTGCCCGCGCCGCAGGACCAGGGGCAGGAGCAGCGCCAGCAGGAAGAGCAGGTGGGTGAAGCCGGCCTTGAACAATCCGTCGCGGAGGAAGCCGGCCAGCCCGCGGGGAGCCTCGGGGAGCGCGAACTGCTGGACCGGGCGCTCCGGCGAGAAGATCGCGCTCTGCACGCGGCCGGGGCTCTGGAAGCGAAGGAGGCCGCGGTGCGAAGGGTCGAGCTCGAAGAGCAGGGAGTAGGCGATCTCGAGGGAGGCGGCCGCGCCCGGACAGTCGAGCGAGAAGTGCAGGACGGCGTAGGCGCCGTCGGCGTGGTCGTCGACGAGCAAGGCGCCGGGCCGCGCGGCGCAGGCGCCCGCGGTGCTGCTGGCCCGAAGGCGCGCCAAGGCGTAGGCGAAGATCGCGGGCCGGTGGCGGAGCAGCTCGCCCCAGGTGATGGCGCCGTCGCCGTCGTCGTCCAGGCCGACGGCCTCCTCGAGGTCGCGCAGCGCGATGTCCCAGGAGCCGTCGATGCGGGCGCCGGCGCTGGAGAGGTGCAGGTAGCTGTCGCTCGGCTTGTGCGCGAGCGCGGCCGTCGCCGAGAGGGCGGCCAGAAGAAAAGCTGCGGTCCTCACGGCGCGCCCCGCAGGCGGCTGCGCAGCGCGGCCAGCTTGACGTCTTCGAGGCGGGTCCGGTCGAGGTGATCGAGGACCGGCCGGGCCGCGGCTGCGTCGCCGGCTGCAACCGCCGCTTCGAGGAGCAGGCGCGCGTCGGCCGGCTCGCGCTGCACCTCCCAGTTGGCCTGCGCCAGCGCCAGCGCGGCCCGGGGCTCTCCGAGGAGCTCGAGCGTGAAGCGCGCCTCTTCGCGGCGGTGCGCGGTGTCGCCGCGCAGGCGGCTGGTGGCGAATCGGTCGCGCAGCATCTCCACCTGCGCGCCGGCGTCGGGCCTGCCCAGCCGCTGTCCGGCGATGGCCAGCCGCAGGAGCAGCGCGTCGGCGCGGGTGCGGTCGCGCAAGAGCTCCACCACCTCGGCCTCGCGGCGGTGGTCGAGGAGGAAGTCCGCCCAGGCTCCGAGCAGCCAGGCGTCGGGCTCGGCGGCAGCGAGTGCGGCGCGGAAGTCGGCTTCGGCGAGGGCGGCGTTGCCGGCGCGCTCGTCGAGGTCGGCCAGCACCGACAGCGCCCAGACTTTTTCGCCGGCGTTGGCCGCAGCGTGGGGACCTCCGGCGGCGTGGGTGTCGGCGGTGGCGGCGCGGTCGAGCAAGGTCCTCAAGAGCGGCGCGCTGCGGGCCAGATCGCCGGAGAGCCCGTTGGCCGCGGCGATGCAGGTGGCCGCCACCAGCGCGCTGGAGAGCCGCAGCAGCGGCGCGCAGGCCGAGCGCGAGAGGGCAGGCTCGCCGCGCACCTGCCGGATGGCCGCGAGCGTCACCCAGGCTTGCCCGTCGGCGGGGTCGAGCGCGAGCGCCGCCTCCAGATCGGCGAGCGCGGCAGGGAAGTCGTGGAAGTACTGCCGGAGGGTGGCGCGCAGCACCAGCACCGGCTCCGGCGGGCGCGGGGCGGTCCACCAGGGGCCGAGCGCGCTCTGCGCGTATCCGGCGTAGCGCGGGTCCGAGGCGCGCCGCGCTTCCCTGAGCGCGCTGCGTGCGTAGGCGAGCGCCAGCGCCAGATTCGCCGGGTCGCGCCGCAGCTCCGCCCGCGAGCGGCGCAGGGCGCTGTCCGACCGCTCCGGCAGCCGCTCGAGGATCAGGTCCGGGTTGCCGGGCAGCCTCGGCGCCGCCAGCAGCGCGGCGCCGAGGAGAACCGCTGCGATCACGGCGAGCCGGGGATCGGCGAGCGCAGGTAGGGGAACGTCTCGTCGAAGAACCCCGCGTCCAGGTAGGCGCCGTCGGTGTACGGCAGCTGGCCTTGGGGGGCCACGTCGCTGGGCAGGAGCACGCCCATCACCACCCGCAGCGACATGTCGACGATGTCGTCGCCGGGGCGGCGGCCGTTGGGGAAGCCGGCGAGATCGCCTCCCAGAACGCCGAGGTTGCTCTGCTTCGCCGCCGCGACCGGCGCGATCGAGGTGTTGAGCCGCAGCATCTCCGAGGCGCCGCCGTTGGCGTTGAGCCCGGGCACGCCGGTGAGGAAGACCGCCACCAGGTCGTTGCGCGGGTACCGGGTCGGCGCGGTGACTCCAAAGAGCAGTTGCAAGAGCGTCGGCAGCGTCGGGTTGGTCACGTAGGTGAGGAACTGCGCGTCGTCCTTGGGCTCGCTGGCGTTGAAGCGGTCCTTGTCCTTGAGGCCGATGACCACCTCGTTGACGAGCGGCATCCCCAGGCGGGAAGCCTGCGTCCAGGCCGAGCGCTCGGACGGCTCGGGCGGCGCCTCGTCGCTGCGGCGCACGCGGTTCTTCGGCACGCTCGCCGTGGTCCAGCCGCCGATGACCGGGCCGTTGCCGGTGAGGCAGGAGGCCGCCACCTCCAGCTCGAGCGAGGTGACGTTCTTGTCGGCGAGGCTGTCGGCGCCGGGCACGTTGACCGGCCCGAGCGGGTTCAGGTTGACCAGGTCGAAGGTCTTGCCCAGCGCGACCACGAAGGGATCCTTGCGCTGCCCGACGAAGACCTTGCCCGGGGTGGCGCAGCCGGGGATATTGATTGAATAGATATGCGCCTTGGCATAGGCGGCATAGTCGGGAATGGACTTGTTCCCGATGTTGTCGACCGGCTTCTCGAAGGTCGCCTCGCCGGTGGCCGCGTTGGTGATGGCCTGGGAGGTGCCGGTGCGCCGGTCGCCGCGGACCAGGTTCAGCGTATAGGTCTCGATGCGGTTGAGCGCCGCGGTGTTGCCGGCGAAGATCTGCCCCGCGTTGATGAGCGGGATGGCGACGGTCTGCGCGTTGGCGCCGGTGCCGATGGTGAGCGCGATGTCCTTGATGGCGTTGTGGAAGCGGAACTGGAAGGTGAGGCTCTCCCTGCCGCTGCCGGTGTTGTCGAGGTGGATCTCGTAGAGGGCCTGGTCGTCGAGGGCGAAGTAGTTGGGCCCGCCGTAGGAATCCTGCAGGGGCAGGTAGTCGGCGACCAGGGTGACGAACCCGGCGCGGCCCGCCTCGTAGCTGTTGAACAGGTAGAAATCGGTGCCGTCGACCTTGGGTTGGGTGGTGATGAAGGGAGCTTCGCGGTGGCTCGAGGCGCGGGCCGGCGCGCTGGCGAGGCCGGCGACGAGGCCGGAGAGGAGGACCGAGGTCAGGCGGTTCTTCATGGGGGTTCCTTTGAACGGGGGGCGGAGGTGCGCTCGTGAGGGGCTACGTGGTGAGCGCTCGCCTGGATGCATGCCCTCGACTTTTTCCCGCAGACGGCAGGGATTTCCGGCGCTTCGCTCCGGGACCGGGCTTGCGGCATCGCACTCCCGATGATTCCGCTCTCAGTCCTCGATCTCGCTCCCGTCGTCGAAGGGGCCGACGCCGCACAGGCGCTGCGCTGCTCGCTCGATCTCGCCCGCCACGCCGAGGAGTGGGGTTACCAGCGCTACTGGGTCGCCGAGCACCACGGCATGCCCGGCGTCGCCAGCGCCGCGACCGCCGTCGTTATCGGCCATCTCGCCGCCGGGACCTCGCGCATCCGGGTCGGCTCGGGGGGCATCATGCTGCCCAACCACGCGCCGCTGGTCATCGCCGAGCAGTTCGGCACGCTCGAGTCGCTCTTCCCGGGGCGCATCGACCTCGGCCTCGGCCGCGCGCCCGGCACCGACGGGCTCAACACCCGCGCGCTGCGCCGCACCCTCGACGGCGACGTCGACAACTTTCCCCAGGACGTGCTCGAGCTGCAGGCGTATTTCCAGGCGCCGAAGCCGGGGCAGGTCCTGGCGGTCCCCGGCGCGGGCCTGAACGTCCCCCTCTGGATCCTCGGCTCCAGCCTCTACGGCGCCGAGCTCGCCGGCGCCCTTGGCCTGCCCTATGCCTTCGCCTCGCACTTCGCCCCGGCGCAGCTGATGCGGGCCATCGAGATCTACCGCGCCGGGTTCCGCCCCTCGTTGCAGCTGCAGCGGCCGTATGTGATGGCCGGCGTCAACGTCCTCGCCGCCGACACCGACGAGGAGGCGCGCTTTCTCGCCACCTCGGTGGAGCAGGCCTTCGTCAACCTGCGCACCGGCCGCCCCGGCCGCCTGCCCAGGCCGTCGCGCGACCTGCACTGGGGATTCCAGGAGCGCGTCATCCTCGACCAGGTGCTGGCGTGTTCGGCCATCGGCTCGCCGCAGACGGTGGCGCGCTGGCTGGAAGAGTTCGCCCGGCGCACCGGCGTCGACGAGATCATCGTCGCAGGGCAGATGTTCGATCACGCGGCCCGGCTGCGCTCGTACCAGATCGCCGCGCAGTGCCGGCAGTGACGATTGTGTAGCAACTGTTTCAGCCGATCCGCGCCGCCTCCGACGCTGCTACCGTCGCCCGCATGCCGCCCGAAGAGCTGCCGCCCGCGCGCTGCCAGGCCCGCAACCAGGGCGCGCGCTGCACCCAGCCGGCCGTCGCCCGGTTCACCTTCAGCGACCGCGGGCTGCGCCCCCGCCACTTCTGCGCGCAGCACGCCCCCGCCGTGCGCGCCGCCATGGGACGGCTGCGCCCGGGGACCTGGAAGGAAACACCCATTGCCGCGCCGCCGAGGTGGAAGTCGGTTCTCTGACCGCTTCTGGCCTGAAGCCTGAGGCCTGCTCTCTCACCCCGCCTTGGGCGGCGCCGCCGAAGCCGTCGCCGGCTGCTGCGCCTCGGGCGCGGAAGCCTTCTCGCAGTCGGGCGCGGCGGTGGGCAGCTTCCGGACCGCAGGCTTTCGCTTGACGCCGCAGGCGGCCGCCGCCGGCGGAACGTGCCGCGGCGCCATCATCGCCGGCGCGGGCGCATTGACCGTCACCGCGGGCGGCGCCATCACCACCGGCGCAGGCGCCATCACCACCGTCGGCGCGGACGGCGCAGGAGCGTCGCTCTTGGCGGTCCCGGTGCTGGTCGCGGTCGCGGTGGCGTTGGGCGCGGGCTTCTTCGCCGCTTCGCCGAGCGCGGTCACCAGCTTGTCGCTGCTCTGGTGCAAGAACTCGCGGTCCTCCGCCGCCGTCATCTTCAGCGACTCGCGATCGCGGCTCAGCTCCGCCAGCCGGGTGCGCAGCAGGTTGTTCTCCGCCTCGAGGCCCAGCGCCGCCGAGGCCTGGCCCATGCAGGTCCTGGCGGTGGCGTCGTCCGTGTCCTGCGCCGGAATCGGCTCGCCGCGTCCCCAGGCCGTGATGGCCCGGTTCTGCCAGCGGTAATCCGCCTGCGCCATGCACTCCTGCACCAGCCGCGACATGCGATCGTCGGCGGGCGCCGCCTCGGGCTTTCCGCAGAAGCCAAGCTCCTCGCGCGAACCGCCCAGCGTCGTCTCCGTCTGCCGCAGCCAGCAACCGTCGCGCTGCACCATGCGCACCGAAGTGCAAGCGAGCGCGCACAACAACAACCCCAACCCCATCCGCCCCATACCCAACCCCCACCCGTCGCGGACCCCCTGTCCGCGCATCCACCAACGGTGGGGACGCAGGTGCGCAGGGGCAGCGCGCCGCCTCCCGCCTGTCGCGCAGTCAACAGCAGCTGCCGAAATAGCCGGCGGGCGGCGGCGTACCGACTGCCTATGATCCTCTCCGCGGTCGCGTTGATGCTCTCCCTCGCCGCCACCCCCGATCTCGACGTGCGCCGCGGACAGCTCAAGGCGCTGCTCTCCGAGCAGTGGGAATACAACCTGAGGGAGAACCCCGAGTTCGCCTCGATGCTGGGCGACAAGCGCTACAACGACAAGCTCAGCGACTTCTCCGAGAAGCACGTCCACGCCGACCTCGAGATGACGCGGAAGTTCCTCGCCCGCTTCGAGGCGGTGGATACCACCGGCTTTCCCGAACAGGAGGCCCTTGACCAGGCGCTGATGGCGCGGCAGCTGCGCGAAGCGCTGGAGGGGGCGCGCTTCAAGGATTGGGAGCAGCCGGTGTCGCAGTTCAGCGGGATCCATATCCAGGCGCCGCAGCTGGTGACGGTGCTGCCCTTCGATACCGTCAAGGATTACGACGATTACATCGCGCGATTGAAGCAGCTGCCGCTAGCCTTCGCGCAGATCACCGATCTGATGAAGCACGGCCTCGCCGACCAGCTCATGCCGCCGAAGAACCTGCTCGAGCAGGTGGCGAAGCAGGCGGAGGGGCTGGCGCGCACCAGGCCGGAGGAGAGCCCGTTCCTGCAGCCGGCGGCGAAGTTTCCGGCCAGCTTCTCCAGGAAGGACAAGGCCCGGCTGCGCCAGGCGATGCTGGCCGCCATTCGCGACGGCGTGACGCCGGCCTATGTGCGGTTCACCCGGTTCGTCGCCGAGGATTACGCGCCGCACGGACGGGCCGAGCCGGGGCTGTGGGCGCTTCCCGACGGCGAGGCGCGCTATGCCTTTGCGGTGAAGCAGGCCACCACCACCGACCTGACGCCGGCGGAGATCCACGCGCTCGGCCTCGCCGAGGTGGCGCGCGACCGCGCCGCCATGCTGCAGATCGCGCGGCAGCTGGGCTTCGCGGATCTGCGATCGTTCGACGCCTCCATCCAGAAGAATCCGGCGCTCCATCCGAAGACGCGGCAGGAGATGGTCGACCTCTACCGCAAGTACAACGACGCCATGTGGCTCAAGCTGCCGCGGCTGTTTGGACGCCTGCCCAGGGCAAAGGTGGAGGTGATGCCCGTCGAGGCGTACCGCGAGAAGGAGGCGAGCGGGGCGCAATATGAAGGCGGCACGCCGGACGGCAAGCGGGCCGGGCATATCAAGGTCAATACCTCCGACCTGGCGCACCGCACCACCCTGGATGTCGAGACCACCGCCTATCACGAGGGGGTGCCCGGGCACCATCTAC
>JAYTIG010000470.1:0-1274 GCA_043731995.1 Hyphomicrobiales bacterium | reverse complement strand
GTGGTGAATGGCGAGGCTGGTTTTGCTGCCGAGCAGCAGATGGGCCTGCACGGCCTCCTCCGGGTTCATGTGTTGAGGGGCCATGAACCAGCGCGGCTCATAGGCGCCAATGGGCAACAGCGAGAGACGCGGGCTGCCAAAGCGTTCCCGCACCTGCCGGAAAGTTTCGCCGGTTCCGAAGCCCGTGTCGGCACCGAAGTAGATGGCACCCATTTCGCCCTCAATCAGGAAGGCGCCCCACAGTGACTTGTTGGTGTCGCCCATTGTGCGCTTGGACCAATGCAGGGCAGGCAGAGCCGTAACCTTGATATGGTGATGCTGATGGCCCTCGTGCCAATCCAGCTCCGCCACTTCAAAGCCGGGAGCATGATGTTTGTTATTGAGCAGTGTGATGAGTTTGGCCTTTTGGTTGCGCGCCAGCCATTTCAATGTGGGCTTGTCCATATGGTCATAGTGGCTATGGCTCAATAGGATGAGATCAAGCGGCGGCAGGTTTTGCAACTCAATGCCGGGTTTTCTGACGCGGGTGGGGCCGACAAGCTGCGAAGGGCTGGCCCGTTTGGAAAAGAATGGATCGGTGAGAATGTTGAGGCCCGCGGTTTGAATGAGAACGGTGGAATGGCCAATCCAAGTTACAGCGATGGCCCTGCCCTCAACGCGCGCGGGCGGTGGTGGATAGGCCTTGTTGGGCACAGATTTTGGCCACTTGGCCCTTGAGCCGCTGAGTTGCCATTTCATGATTTCCCTGAAACTGGCCTGACCACGCTGATGGGGCAGCTGAAATCGGCCGTCGCGGATTACATATTTCATTTGAGACTCAAGGCACGGCTGAGAGGAACATGAAGACACCAAAGATCACCAGATGCACGGCACCTTGCAGAATGGTGGTGCGGCCTGTCGCCAGTGTGACTGAGCTGATGAAGAGTGTGAGCATCAGAAGGGCAATTGACTGTGGCCCAATGCCCAACGCCAGTTTGGCTCCTGACCATAGCGAATAAGCGGCCAGTGTTGGAATGGTGAGGCCGATGGTTGCAATCGCCGAACCTAACGCTAGGTTCAGGCTGGTTTGCAAATGGTTGAGTTGGGCCGAGCGCAAGGCCGCAAGGCTTTCGGGCAATAGCACGATGGCAGCGATGACCACGCCCAAAAATGCGGATGGCAGACCTGCAGCGGCGAGTGCCTGATCAATCGGCCCAGACAAGGCTTTGGCCATGAGCACCACGATGAGCAATGAAAGTGGCAAGAAGATCGTGCTGATCATCACCGTTCGGTTT